>NZ_JAKMRA010000010.1:0-74651 GCF_025771865.1 Campylobacter sp. IFREMER_LSEM_CL2090 | reverse complement strand
CAAAGCTCCATTTAAAAATAACCCTGTAATTAGTGTAAATGCTATGGGTAAAAATTTAAGTAAAGAATTAAATTATAAGAAGATTCCAATTCAATTAACTCTTGGTAAAACAAGGCTAAATCCATATTTGTTTGAAGCTGTCAGTATATTGGCAAAAGGCACTCCTTATGCAAAAATAAAATGGAGCATTGTCGGCGATGGAGTACTTCCAAAAGAAGATCTAATTCCAAAATATTTTGATAGTAAAGGTGTTGCGCTAACTAAGTTTAGAACAATTAATCCTACTACTCGTCCGGTAACAGTAAGCGTTGAGTATGAAGATGGAAGTGAAAAAGCTAGTGAAACAGCTATATTTAATGGTCCAATTCGTCCAAGAATAAATGTAAATAATATTCCATTTGATACAGGAGCAACTATAGAGCTATATGGACTAATTCCAAACTCTAGTGTAGATGTTCAACCAGATCAGTATCTTGGTTATACTAATTTTGTAAATAAAGGCACGCTTCATACTGATGATAAAGGTTCAGTTTATTTAAATTTTAAACCTATTGGAAAAGTTACTGAACACACCGGTAGAATTTTTAGTCTTAAAGTGAAATATAAAGAATGGGATGGAGCTGATTCTGAAGCAATTGTAGGAAGTATTGAGGTGCAAAAACGCATTCATGCAATATATGATACTTGGAAAGATCCTGCTTCATGCTACACCAGTGCAACTTTAACATTAACCGATGGAATTGCAGGAGAAAAAGTTGATTTTGATGGAACCAAACTCGATGTTGGCCTTGGTCAAACTGTGCCAATTATACAAAGATGGGATAAAGAATTTGATAATTCTGGTGAAGCAAAAGTTGTAATATCAACTACATGGTGCACTAAACCATTGACCGATACTCCTACTTTTACAATGAGATTTAATACTTTAGGTGTAAATGTCACAGAAACACGAGCGGTTACTTTTGGTGGTGGAGATCATGAAAGATTTTATTAGTCAGATATATAGGCACATTTTATAATGTTGTGGAAAAAGAAAGAAATATATGCCACTGTATAATTTTGCACAATTTCTATCTCTGTTAGCCCAGCTTTCAGAGGTAGATATTAAAACTCTTATGGAATATAAAGATTTATTGTTAAAAGCGTTATCACCTTTAAACGAAGTAGAAAGATTTAATGCAAAAGAATGTATGCAACTTATTAACACTCTTGAAGAAACTTTTTTAGATAAACTCCAAATAGAAGAAAGCAAAAAGAAAGAAATTTGTAAAAATATTATCAAAATACTAAAAAATCATTGGAAAATGTTTTTTTGAAAATCAAGTTGTAATGCAAAATAAATGGTGGATTTAGCAGGACTCGAACCTGCGACCAACCGGTTATGAGCCGGTTGCTCTAACCAACTGAGCTATAAATCCGCCAGAAGTTAAAATAAAAATGTTATTATATCTTTATTTCCTTAATTTAAATTTAGAATTTTATTTTTACCGCTTTTTCTATTGCTAAATATCTAAAGGTTATTAAATTTTGTAAAATTCCAAAGAAAATCATAAAGGTAGCAAAAGAACTTCCCCCATGACTAAAAAATGGCATAGGTATACCAACAACAGGAGCAAAACCTATGGTCATTGATATATTTACCGCTACATATATGAAAATAAATAAAGCAATGCAATTTGTTACCACTCTTGTAAAATAATCATCTTTGAGCTTATAATTTAAACTCAATAAATGAAAAATGAGTAAGGTGTAAAGTAGTATGATTACAACTGCACCGATAAAACCAAATCTTTCAGACAAATATGCAAAGATAAAATCACTCGTAGAAATAGGTAAAAATTTAAAATGTGTTTGTGTAGCTTCATCTGCTTTTTTTCCGCTCAAACCACCGCTTCCTATTGCAATGATGGATTGTTTTACATGGTAACTTGGTTCTTCAGCTAAGAAATCATGAATTCTTTGTTTTTGATAAGGCTTTAAAAAATCACTATAAATAATAGGTGAGGCTATGGCTATAGCTAAAAAAATACTAAGCCAAATTTTATAATTTACCCCTATGATAAAAAGCGTTCCAAAGCCTACTATTAAAAGCACTAAAGCTGTTCCTAAATCAGGTTCTCCTGCTATAAGTAAAAATGGAAGCAAAATATAAAAACTTAGCTTTAAAAATTGTTTTAAGCCATAGCCATTAGGCGGTGGAGGATTTTGATAAATCAAATAAGCTAACATTAAAATAAAAGAGGGCTTAAAAATTTCAGAAGGTTGTATGGTAAAATGCGTAAAAGGTATTTCAAGCCATCTTCTAGCTCCAAGTTTTTCAACACCAAAAATATCCACACTTAAAAGTAAAGCTATATTAATCCAATATAACACAGGTATAAGCCACATTAGTCTTCTTAAGGGTAAAAAGAAAAAAAACGCAAATCCTGCAAAACCCACTAAAGTATAGATAAATTGTTTTTCAGCTAAGCGCGTATTTGCCTCATAAATTAAAAGAAAAGATATAGCTATGATAGGTAACACTAAAAGAGGTTGTACAAAGTCAAAATGTGTTAAAATTCTTCTATCGAGTTTTATCAAAGCTACCCTTTTTTTATAAAATATTACATAATTATATGCTAAAATTGCAAATTTTATCACAAGGAAATATAATATGCTAAAAATTTCATCACTTTGTGAAGAAAGATTGGATGTTTTTTTATCAGATATACTTAAGCAAAGTCGTTCGCAAGTTGCTAAACTAATCAAAGAAAACTGCATATATATTAATGAAAAAATAGAAAATAAAAGTTCTAAAAAAATAAAACAAAAAGATGAAATAAGTATTTTTTTACCTTTAGTAAAAGAAGCCAAAGAAAGCTACACGCCTGAGTTTGATGTAGAAATTTTATATGAAGATGATGATGTTTTAGTTTTAAACAAAGCTCCTAATGTTGTCGTGCATGGTGCAAGTAGTGTTAAAGAAGCGACTTTGGTGGATTGGCTTTTGCATAAGGGCTATGCTTTGTCAAATTTAAATGGAGAACATAGAGCAGGGCTTGTACATAGACTTGATAAGGGCACAAGTGGAGCTATCATCATAGCTAAAAACAATCAAGCACATCAATTTTTAGCAAATCAGCTTTTGGATAAAAGTATGGGTAGATTTTATCTTGCTTTGAGTGAATTGCCTTTGAAAAATGATAAAATGAGTAATGAAAAAGCTATTATGCGTTGTCCTAGCAATAGGCTTAAAAAAATTACTACAAATACTAAAAATCCTTTAGCAAAAAATGCAAAAACAGATTTTATAAATTTATTAAGTGCTAAAAATTGCTCTTTGATAGCTGCTAAGTTATACACAGGAAGAACTCATCAAATCAGGGTGCATTTAGCAGATTTTAATCGCTATATTTTAGGAGATGAATTATACGGATATAAAGGAAAAATAAAGTATAATAGAGTAATGCTTCATGCGTATTTGATTTATTTTATTCATCCTAGGACTAAAGAGTTGATGTTTGTAAAAGCTCCTATGTTTGATGATTTTTATCAAATTTTAAAAGAAAATTTTACACAAGGAGAGATAGATGAAAAAACTTCATTGGATTATCTTAAGTTCTGCTTTAGCTTTTAGTGCTTGTAGCGTAAGTTCACCGCAAATTGCTCAAGTAAATGATACTTTACCAAAAATATCAAGTATTAAAAGTATAAGTGATATTACAAGTATAGCGTTTGAATGGGAACCTTTGTATGATCAAAATATAGCAGGTTATTATATTTATAGAGCAAATGCAGCTGGTGCACCTATGGAGCTTATAGCAAAAATCAAAAATAAATTTCAAACTCACTATACTGATACAAATTTAGCACCAAATACAAGATATTATTATTCTATGAAAACCTTTAATGAACTTGGACAAGTTTCTCAAGATGGTGTAAGTATAGAAGCTTTTACAAATAGAGTGATTGATCCAGTGCCTTTTGTGCAAGCTATTGTTGGTTTGCCAAATCGTGTAAAAATAGTTTGGAGACCACATCCTGATGTAAGAGTAAATTCATACATCATTGAGCGTGCAAATATGAAAGATATGAAATTTAAAGAATTAGCTAGAATCAAAAATCGCTTAAGTGCTGAATATATAGATGATTCGCTAAAACCTGATGAAAGTTTTCAATATAGAATCATAGCTTTAACTTATGATGGTATTAAAAGCACTCCAAGTAAAATAGTAGAATCAACTACCAAAGCCCTTCCTCCTATGGTAAGTAATTTACAAGCAAGTAAAGACGCACCAAGAAAAATCATTTTAACTTGGGATAAAATTGATTATGCTGATTTTGCTTATTATAAAATTTATTCAAGTTCAACTACTTTTTTACCTTTTAGTGTGGTAGCTAAAACTTCTGAAAATACTTATGAAGATGTGGTTAAAGGTGTGGCTGAAAAAAGATATTATAAAGTTAGTATGGTCGATAAAGATGGCCTAGAAAGTCCTATAGCAAGTGAGCCTGTTGAAGGTATTACCCTAGGAGCACCATTAGCGCCAAGTATTGTTTTGTGTGCTGTTGAAGATGATGGTATTAGAGTAGAGTGGATTGATAATGATGATAGAGCTAAAGAATACATAGTTAAAAGAAGTGGTGGTGGAAGTAATGCTGTGTTTAAAGAGATTAAATCTAAACAATTAAAAGATATTACTGCAGCTCCTGGAAAAGTATATAGTTATGAAGTTATTGCAATTGATGCAAATGGCATAGAATCAAAAGCTTCTGATAAATTTACAGCAGTAAAATAATGCCAAATTTTAAGTGTAAAATTTTAAAAGAAATTCAACTTCCTTTTGAAAAAGATGGAGTTGAATTCTTATGGCTTGCCAAAGGTGAAAATGTTGATTTGCTTTTTACGCGTATAAATCAAGAAAAATTTTTTTTACAAATTAAAAAAGATGAAAAAAAACAAGAATGGCTTATAAAGGGTGAAAAACATACTAAGCCTTCACAAATTGGATATTTGCAAAAGGCTTTACTTGTATTTAAAGAAAATTTTACTCAAGATGTAGTTTGTGAAGCTGTGGCGCTAAAACACACAAGGTTAATCCAAAAAACACCTTTAATTGCTAATGATTTAAAAGAAATTTTAGAACAAATAAAAAATAAAAAACAAATTTATATTGAAATAGGTTTTGGAAGCGGTAGACATTTACTTTATCAAGCTAGGCAAAATCCTAATGTACTGATAGTTGGTATAGAAATTTACACTCCCGCATTAGAACAAGTAGCTAAACTTGCTTTAAGTGAAAATTTAAACAATGTTTTATTAATAGAAACTGATGCAAGATTATTATTAAGCGTACTTGAATCTAATCTTGTGGATAAAATCTTTTTGCATTTTCCTGTTCCTTGGGATAAAAAGCCTCACCGTAGAGTAGTGGGGTTAAATTTTGCAAATGAATGTGCTAGGGTTTTAAAAGAAGATGGACAATTTGAACTTAGAACGGATAGTTTTTTGTATTTTGATTTTACTTTGGAGACTTTTTTAACTTTCTCACATTTAAAAGCTTTAATCAAAAAAAATGAAAATTTAGAAATTTCAAGTAAATATGAAGATCGTTGGAAAAGACAAAATAAAGATATATATGATTTAATCATTAGTGGTTTTAGCAAGAGTAAAAGCTTGAATAAAAATCAAAAATTTGCTATTGAGGATTTAAAATTAAATACAAAAGAATTAGCTTGTATAAAAAAGAATTTTAAAAATGAAGTTTTTAAAGGCGAAGATTTTTTCTTGCATTTTGAAAAAATGTATATTAAAGATGAAGAACTTGTTATTAAAATAGCTTTTGGTGCTTTTTATAAACCTGAACATGTTTATATAGTATTAAACTTACAAAAGATAGAATTTATCTTTGAGCAACCTTTTAAAACTAAAGAAAATTTAAAAGCTATAGAAAAATTAAGAGAAATATTGTATTCTTATATTAAATAATAATGATTTAAATAATTATCAAACAAATGATAAGGAAAAGCAGTGATGATAGAAGCCAAAAAGCTTTGTCTTGGTTATGATGAGCTTGTTATAGAAAATGCTAGTTTTTCGCTAAAAGATAATGATTTTGTTTTTATCACAGGAAAAAGTGGTAGCGGAAAATCAACTTTGTTAAAATCTTTTTATGGGGATTTGGAGCCAATAAGTGGAAATTTAAAGGTTTGCAATAATGATTTAGTGGATATTTCTAATGCTGAACTTTTGCAGCTTAGGCAAAAAATAGGAATTATTTTTCAAGATTATCGTTTGGTTCAAGAATTTAGTGTAGAAAAAAATGTAATGTTACCTTTGATGATTAAAGGTTATAGTAAAAATGTATGTAAAGAACAAGCCGCAAAGCTTTTAAAGCATGTAAATTTAACTTTCAAAGCTGATAAAAAGCCAGCTCAACTTTCAGGTGGAGAGCAGCAACGCGTGGCCATGGCAAGAGCTCTAGCACATAATCCAAAATTACTCTTATGCGATGAGCCAACGGGAAATTTAGATGAGTATTCTTCAGATATTATATGGACTTTATTAAAATCAGCTAGAGAAATACTTGGAACTTGTGTGGTAGTTGTCACACATAGAATTCCTACTAATTTAAGACTTGATTATCGTCGTTTTAATATAGAAAATGGGAGAATGAATGAAATCTTTTAAAAATCATCTTTCTTTAATATTTGCTTTAATGGTGATGATGTTTGCTTTTGAGTTTTTGATTATCACAAATAAAACTATTGAATATTATGAAAAACTTTTAAATAAAGATTATAATATCATTTTAGTAGGAAAAACTCACTTAGATAAAAAAAGCATAGAGGATCAAGTAAGTCATTTTCAGTCTTTAGAAATTTTAAATCCAAATGAAATGATAGATAGACTTAAAAATGATATATCAGCTAAAAACATAGAGGTTTTAAAGGCTACATTGCCAAAATTTTATACTTTGAAGCTTAATAAGCTTTTGTCAGAAGATGAGTTAAACATTTTAAAAGATAAACTTTTAAAAAATCCTAACATTACTAGAGTGGAGACTTTTGCAAAAACGCATACAAAAATTTATAAACTTTTAGTTTTAGTGAAATTTTTATTATGGTTTTTCTTGTTTATTATAATATTGCTTAGTTTTGTATTATTACTTAAACAAATGAAAATTTGGCTTTTCGAGCATACTCAAAGAGTGGAAATCATGTGCTTGCTTGGCGCCCCATTTTGGTTTAGATCTTTTATGCTTTATAAGATAGTTTTTATTGATTGTTTTATAGCATTTTTATTGCTTGTATTATTTTTTACCCAAGTTTATGATCTTGAATCCATTAAACTAGCTTTACAAAGTGTAGACATTAGCTTACCTAAAATAAGTATTTTCACGCATTTATTTTTGATTTTTTTAGCAATGCTTTGTGTTTGTTTTGCTTGTGTGAATTTTGTGATGTTTAAGGTTAGAAAATGAAAAAATGCTTTTTGCTTTTTTTATTTTCCTTTTCTGTTTTATTTGCAAATGAAATTGCACAAAAGCAAAAAGATATTAAAGAAAATGAACGCATAGTAAAGCAATTATCTAAAAAATTAGAAGATTTAGCTAGTGAAATTTTAGATAATGAGAAAAATTTAAAAAAAATTGCTTCAGAAATTAGCACCTTAACTTCAAAAACTTCTAAACTTGAAGGATCTGTGAAAACTCAAATAAAAGCATTAGAACAGCTTAATGCACAAAATAAAGATCTTTTGCAAAATAAAAATAAGATCGAAGGAAAAATAATTGATTTAATTGCTAAAGATTTTGCTTATGATTTAGCAATCCCTAAAAATTATATTGAAAGTGAAGATAGTATTATAGCTTTAGAATTAGTTGGGGTTTTGGATAAAATTTTCAAAGAAGAATTTTATCAAATTTCAAAAGATTATGAAGATGTGAGCAAAAAAATAGAAGAAAAGCAAAGACAAATTACTACAATTAATAATAATTTAAAAGTTTATAAAGATCAAATTGATGAGCTTAAAAATCTTAGAAAAAAACAAGAGCAAGAAATAGCTAAACAAAAAACTGATAAAGAAATTTATACTAGAAAACTTTCTAATTTGCAAGCCCAACAGCAAGAATTAAGAAAAACACTCAATAAATTAAAAATTATCAAAGAAAAAGAAGAAGAAAAATTAGCACAAAAAAAGGATGATCAAAAGCCAAATTCAAACATAAAACAAGTAGGTTCAAGCTATCAAACAAGCAGTGTTAAGCGATATAATGGTCCTAAGACAATAGCTCCTTTAGAATCTTACACAGTAAAGCAAAAATTTGGAAATTATATAGATCCTATTTATAATATTAAGATCTATAATGAAAATGTAGTTTTAAAAAGTGATAGTGCTAATGCTGCGGTAAGAAATGTCTTAGATGGAAAAGTAGTTTTTGCAAAAGCAACTCCAACTTTAAAGCAAGTTGTGATTGTTGAAAATAAAGATGGTATACATACTATTTATGCGCATTTAGATAAAATTGCCCCTGGGGTTAAAGTAGGTAGAAATATCAAGAAAGGTTATATTATAGGTAGGGTTGAAAGTGATTTAACTTTTGAAGTAACCCAAAAGAATTTTCATATCAATCCTTTGGAAATGATTAAATAAATTAGTTTTTTTTAATGCGAATTTTGATATAGTTTTAAATCAAAGGAGAAATTTAATGAACAATAAAAGAAAAAGAGTATTGGTTAAATTTTCTGGAGAAGCTTTGGCTGGAGAAAATGGATTTGGTATAGAAAATTCTATTTTAAAATATATAGCTTCTGAAATAAAAAGTTTGATTCATGAAAATGTTGAAGTAGGTATTGTAATAGGTGGTGGTAATATCATTAGAGGGGTATCTGCTGCAAGAGATGGACTGATAAAAAGAACAAGTGGCGATCATATGGGTATGCTTGCTACTGTAATTAATTCTATAGCTATGCAAGAAGCATTAGAAAGTGCTGGACTTGATGTGAGGGTTCAAAGTGCTATCCAAATGGAAGCATTTTGCGAAACATATATTATGAGAAGAGCACATAGACATTTAGAAAAAGGACGCATAGTTATTTTTGCTTGTGGTACTGGCAATCCTTATTTTACTACAGATACTGCTGCAACTTTAAGAGCGGTTGAAATTCAAGCAGATATGATCATTAAAGCAACTAAGGTAGATGGAATTTATAACAAAGATCCTAAAAAATTTGATGATGCTATTATGCTTAATGAGTTAAGCTATGAAAGAGCTTTACATGATAATATAAAAGTTATGGATGATACGGCAATAGCCCTAGCTAAAGATAATGCTTTACCTATTGTGGTATGTAATATGTTTAAAGAAGGAAATTTATTAAAAATTATCCAAGGCGATATGAGCTTATGCTCTATTGTTAAAAATCAAGATTAAAGGTAAAAAATGAGAGTAGAACAAATAGCTGCAAAGGCATTAAAAAAATTAAAAGATGATAGATACAAATTAGCTCTTGTAGTAGCTAAAAGAGCTGAAGAGCTTGCAAATGGCGCAGAACCTTTAGTAAATTTAGATAAAAATAAATATAAATATACTGATATTGCTTTATATGAAATAGCAGAAGATAAAATCGTATTAGAGGGATTTATTGAAGCTGGTAAATGATGAGTTATTGCTAGATAAACTTGTTGATGATGTAAAAAATTGCAAGGATTTACAAAGAGCAAAAGAAATTCTTTTTATGGTTTTTCCACAATCTGCTGTTTTGGAAAAAGCAGTGGAGTTTTGTATCCAAAAACACGAAGGGCAATTTAGAAAGAGTGGAGAACCTTATGCGGTTCATCCTATATTGGTAGCTTCTTTTGTAGCTTTTTTAAGTCCTATACAATCTATGATTATAGCCGCATTATTACATGATGTATTAGAAGATACAAATTGTAATGAAGAAGAGTTAAATGCAAATTTTGGCGAAGAAGTAACAAAATTAGTTCAAGGTTTAACTAAAATAGTTAGTATTAGAGAAGATCATCTTACTCATTCTAATTCCAATGAGAAACTTGCAAAATCTGCTCTGACTTTTAGAAATATGCTTTTAGCGGGTGTTGAAGATGTGAGTGTGCTTGTAATAAAGCTTTGTGATAGATTGCACAATATGCTTACTTTAAATTATTTACGAGAAGATAAGCAAAAAAGAATTAGCGAAGAAACCTTAGTGGTATATGCACCTATAGCTCATAGACTTGGAATTTCAAGTATAAAGAATTTACTTGAGGATTTAAGTTTTAAATTTTTGCTTCCTGATGAATATGCACAAATTGATAATTATATAAATGCAAAAGATCAACAAATTCAACTTGGATTTAATGAATTTATTTCAAAAATAGAAATGTTATTTTTGGAAAATGGGTTTAGACAAGGTAGTTTTGTTATACATAAAAGAATTAAACATAATTATTCTATTTATTTAAAGATGCAAAGAAAAGGTGTGGGGCTTGATGAAGTTTTAGACCTTTTGGGTGTAAGAATTTTGGTTGAAAAAGTTTATGATTGTTATTTGGCTTTGGGAATTTTACATACGCATTTTAATCCTTTGATTTCAAGATTTAAAGACTATATAGCCTTGCCAAAACAAAATGGTTATCAAACCTTACATACAACACTTTTTGATGCAAAAAATATCATAGAGGCTCAAATTCGCACCTTTGATATGCATAAAACTGCTGAATTTGGCGTTGCAGCACATTGGAAATATAAAGAAGGAAATATTGCAACACCAAATTTAGATTGGCTTGAAGATATTTCTATGCATGGTAAAGAAGAAGGAAATAATATACAAGATTGTGATGCTATTGAGCTTTATGAATATGCAAAGGATAGTTTATATATTGAGGATATAGCAGTATATTCTCCTAAAGGTGAAATTTTTACCTTACCGCGTGGAGCTACGGCTTTGGATTTTGCATATGAGGTTCATACTAAAGTAGGACTTCATGCAAAAACCGCCTTTGTAAATCGTATGAGAGTCCCGCTTTTAACTGTACTTAAAAATGGAGATATAGTTAGTATTGAAACTTCGGAGGAAGAATTTTTTAGATGCTCTTGGATAGATAGTGTTAAAACAGGAAAAGCTAGAGCTAGTATAAGAGATTTTTGTAAGCAAAAGAAAAAAGAATTAAACAATAAAATTGCCATTAATCTTTTATCTACAGCATTTAATAAAGATTCTAAACTTATAGAAGAATGGCTTGAAAAAGAAAAATTTAATAAAAAGCTCAGACAAATTGCTTTAGATTTTAATTATTTTAAAGAGGTAATTATAGCTCTTAGAAAATATGTAGGACAAAATCAAGCAGCTAAATTTGAACAAAATGAACAAAAATTTGAAAGCATAGTGATTGGTTCTAATTATAAAATAACTACTATTAATTTTGATTATTGTTGTAGACCTAAAAGAGGAGATGAAATCATCGCTTTTAGACATTCAACTAGTGCTACAATACACCATAAACTTTGCGAACAAGCAATGAAGATGATAGAAGATAACAAAGAAATGGTTTTTGTTTCTTGGAATGATAGCTCGATAAAAAGTTACAAAATCATTGTTTCTATAGAAAATAAAAAAGGCTCTTTAGCGGATTTTCTAACTACTTTGGCTAAAATGCAGATTAATGTTTTAAGTATTAATTCAGCCGATTCAGAGCCTGTGGTGGCAAATTATTTTGAAGTGCAAGTTGAATTACCTAATAATATAGATGTTGAAAATGCAAAAGAAAGATTAAAAGCTAGGTATAAGATTTTAGATTTTACATCTTTAAATGATGCATATAATAATCACTAAAAAAGGTTTTATAATGAATATTGAAGAAATTATTAAAGAAATTAAAAGAGGAATAGCAGAAATTATTGATGAGGAAAGATTGATTTCTTTGGTAAAAAATTATTATGAAAAAGGTGAAAACTTTTTTGTAAAAGCTGGTTTTGATCCTACGGCCGCTGATTTGCATTTGGGTCATACTGTAGTTTTAAGCAAGATGGCTTTACTTCAAAAGCATGGAGCTATAGTACAATTTTTAATAGGTGATTTTACTGCTCAAATAGGCGATCCAACAGGAAAAAGTGTAACAAGAAAAAAACTTGATAAAGAAGAAGTGCTTAAAAATGCTAAAACTTATGAAGAGCAAGTTTTTAAGATTTTAGATCCAAGTAAAACTCAAATTCATTTTAATTCTAAATGGCTAAATGAGCTTGGTGCTGCTGGTATAGTAGAACTTACTTCGACTTTTAGTGTTGCTAGAATGCTTGAAAGAGATGATTTTACTAAGCGTTTTAAAGAGCAAAGTCCTATATCAATTTGTGAGTTTTTATATCCACTTTTACAAGGTTATGATAGCGTTGCATTAAAAAGTGATATAGAAATGGGTGGAACGGATCAAAAATTTAATCTTTTAATGGGTAGACAGCTTCAAAGAGTATATAATTGTCAAAAAGAACAAGCGGTGATGATGATGCCATTGCTTGAAGGTCTTGATGGTGTAAATAAAATGAGTAAAAGCTTAGGAAATTATATCGGTGTGACTGAAAATGCCAAAGATATGTATGCTAAGGTTTTGAGTATAAGTGATGAGTTGATGTTTAGATATTATGAGCTTTTAAGTGAAAAAAGCTTAAATGAAATTTCACAAATAAAAGATGATATTAAAAATGGCTCATTGCATCCTAAAAAAGCTAAAGAAAATTTAGCTTTAGAAATTACTGCGCGTTTTCACTCAAGCGAATGTGCGCTAAAAGCTAAGGAAGAATTTGACAAAGTTCATAGCGCAAAAGAGCTTCCTAGTAATATGTCAAGCTTTACTTTAGAAGGTAGTATTTGGCTTGCAAGAGCTATAGTAGAGTGTAAAATGGAAAGTTCTACTTCAGCTGCTAGAAGATTGATTAGTTCTAATGCAGTAAGTGTTAATGGAGAAAAAGTTCAAGATGAACAATTCCAACTAGAAAGCGGTGAATATATTTTACAAGTTGGAAAAAGAAAATTTGCAAAATTAAAGGTAATATAATGAGTTTTAAAGCTTTAAAAATTGGAAAGCATGAGATAAAATATCCTATTTTTCAAGGTGGAATGGGGCTTGGTATAAGTTGGGATAAGCTTGCTTCTGCAGTTTCTTTAAATGGTGGTTTAGGGATTATTTCTTCAGTGGGAACTGGGTATTATGAAAATAGAACACATATAGATAAAGAACTTAATGCAAAACCTTATGGTAGTGATAATTTTTACTCAAAAGCAGGCTTAAAAGCTTTGATAGATAATGCTAGAAAGGTTTGCAAAGACGCACCTTTGGGCTGTAATATTTTATATGCAAGTAATAATTATGCACAAATTGCTCGTAATGCTTGTGAGGTTGGTTTTAATGTGATAGTTTCAGGAGCAGGACTTCCTACAAATTTACCTGAATTTACACAAGATTATCCTGATGTTGCTTTGGTACCTATTGTATCATCAGCTAAGGCTTTAAAAATTATTTGTAAAAGATGGCAAAGTAGATACAATCGCTTACCTGATGCAGTTATAGTTGAAGGACCAAAAAGCGGCGGACATCAGGGTTTTACTTATGAGCAATGTTTAATGGATGAATATCAATTAGAAAATGTGGTGCCACAAGTTGCGCAAGAAATTAAAAATTGGGGCGACATACCACTGATTGCTGCAGGTGGAATTTGGGATAAGCAAGATATAGAAAAGATGATGTCTTTAGGAGCAAGTGGCGTTCAAATGGGAACTCGTTTTATAGGAACTTTTGAGTGTGATGCGAGTGATGATTTTAAACAAGTATTACTTGATTGTAAAAAAGAAGATATTGAGCTTTTAAAATCCCCGGTTGGTTATCCTGCAAGAGGAGTAAGAACTAATCTTTTAAATTTAGTAGATAAAAGAATGGGGCCAAAAATTTCTTGTGTGAGCAACTGCGTTGCACCATGTGGTAGAGGTAAGGAAGCTACTAAAGTAGGTTATTGTATAGCGGATAGATTATACGATGCTTGGAGTGGCAAAAAAGAAACAGGTTTATTTTTTACAGGAGCTAATGGGTATAGATTAGATAAACTTATTAGCGTAGAAGAACTAATGAAAAAATTAGTTTATGGTGAAGATGTTTAGAATATTTTTTATTTTTTTATTATTTTATATTGGTGTTTTTGCTAATGTAGAGGTTAAAAAATTTGATCAAAACTTTTTAACCTCTAATGCAGAAGAAAAATTACAATTACATCAACAACTAAAATCTTTATATATACAAAGCGTAATTAATGATAATAATGAAGAAAAAAATGAGATTTTAAAAAGATTAATCATTAGTTCAAATTTTTTAGGTTTTGATGATAAAGCTTATGTGCAAGAGCTTAAAGAAAGCGGAGTAAGTGAAGAAGAAATTTCGCGTTTAAAAAATGCTTTAAAAGTTATACAAGATCAAAAAATAAAAAAAGAGCTAGTAAAAAACGAAACTAATACTACGGCTTTTATTAATAAAAAAGAAGATAAAAAAGAAGATAAAAAAGAAGATAAAAAAGAAGATAAAAAAGAAGATAAAAAAGAAGATAAAAAAGAAGATAAAAAAGAAGATAAAAAAGAAGATAAAAAAGAAGATAAAAAAACCTCGGTACAAAAAGAGCTTTTTATTTTTGATGTTAAAAAATTAGATAATGGTATTTTGCTTGATTTGAGTGAAAAAATTAGCCAAAAAGATATAAAAAATTTTACTTTAAAAGGTGATAATTTTCGTTATGTTGCAGATTTTGATGGAATTTTAAAAGGGCCAAAGAGAAATTTTGAATTTAAAGATTTTGATATTATTGTATCACAATTTAATCCAACTAGCATGCGTTTAGTTTTGAGTTCTAAAAAAGAGTTAAAAGTAAAAATAGAGCTTAAAGATCAAAGTCTTTTTATGGGACTTGAAAAAATAGAAAAAAAAGAAGAACCTAAACCTATAGTTAAAAAACAAAGCGAGATTAAAAAAACAGAAGTTAAAAAAGAAGTTGTTAGAAATGAACCTTTATATATTTTAAAATCAAGTAAAGATAAAAGTGGTGTTAATTTAAAATTAAACAATGATATTGATATTGAAGATATTAAAATCAACTCTTTTAAAGATGGTAAAATGTATCGCTCTATTGTGAGTTTTGAAGCCATTCTAGAAGGTGATAGAAAAAAAATTGATATTAATAAAAATCAATCTATCACAATAGTGCAGTTTAATAAAACTACAGTAAGAATTGTTTTAAATTCTACTAGTGATTTTAAGACTAGTCTTGATTTGGATGATGATGAGCTATTTGTAGGATTTGAGAAAAAGATTAAAAAAACGCCAGTAAAAAATACTTCAAAAGTAGCAAAAGCTACTATCAAAAAATCAGGCAAAATTATAGTAATTGACCCAGGTCATGGAGGCAAGGATCCAGGAACTTTAGGAGATAAGGGTGTTAGAGAAAAGGATGTAGTTTTAAGTGTGGCTTTAAAACTTGGAAATGAGCTAAAAAAAAGAGGATATAAAATTTATTACACAAGAAGTACTGATAAATTTATAAACCTTAGAGATAGAACTTCCATGGCTAATGAGAAAATGGCAGATTTGTTTATTTCTATCCATGCAAATGCAGCACCAAATAAACAAAGAGCTAAGACTTTACAAGGAATTGAAACTTTCTTTTTATCTCCTGCAAGAAGCGAAAGAAGTAAAAAAGCTGCTGAAGCAGAAAATCAATCAGATTTTGAAGAAATGAATTATTTTTCCAAGCAAACATTTTTAAATTTTTTAAATCGTGAAAAAATAGTTGCTTCAAATAAATTAGCTATCGATGTACAGAAAAAAATTTTGAGCAATGTAAGAAAAAAATATAAAGTTGTTGATGGCGGGGTTAGAGAGGCTCCGTTTTGGGTTTTAGTAGGAGCACAAATGCCAGCGATTTTGATTGAAACAGGTTATATTAGCCATCCTAGTGAAAGAAATAGATTGACAAATAAAAATTTCCAAGAATTATTAGCCATTGGTATTGCCAATGGAATTGAAAGTTATTTTTATAAGAATCAATGAAAAAAGCAAATATTATTATAAAAAATAATGCGCCTTTTTCTTTGGATTTTGATGATTATTATTTTAATTCTAGTAATGGTTTAAGTGAAAGCAAATTTATATATACAAATGCTTTTGACTTTGAAAACAAACAAACTATTGTAGCAGAACTTGGTTTTGGTATAGGCTTAAATTTCTTTCTTACATTAAAGCGTTTTTTAAAAGAAAAAAAACACAATCAAAGACTTTTTTATCTTAGCTTTGAAAATTTTTATATAGAAAAAGATAAATTAAGAGAAATTTATAAAAAACTTGGTTTTTATGAGGAATTTAAAGAAGTTTTAGAGCAATTTTTAAATTTTTATCCTCCATGCAAGGATGGAGTTTATAGGTTTTATTTTCAAGATTGTTTTTTAGATTTGGTGTTTGGTGATGCTAAAGAAAATCTACAAAATTTAGACTTTAAGGCAAATATTTGGTATTTAGATGGTTTTTCACCTTCTAAAAATCAAGATATGTTTGATGATAATATTATAAACGATGTTGCTAAAAACTCAAAAATAAATGCTAAGATTTTAACTTTTTCTTCTGCCAGTGTTTTAAAAAAGGCTTTAATTAACAACAATTTTCAAGTGCAAAAGATAAAAGGTTTTAGAAAAAGAGAAATGATACAAGCCATTTTTAATGGTTTAGAATTTGAAGATAAATTTGCATATTTTAATACCCCATCTTTAAAAAAAGAGATTCAAAAAATAGCTATTATTGGAGCAGGTATAGCCGGAGCAAGCATGGCTTATGAGCTTTCTTTAAGAAATGTTCAAGTAGATGTTTTTGAAAAAGAAAATTCATTAGGAAAAGGCGCTTCTGGAAATATCAATGGAATTTTAAGCTCTTTGATTTTAAAACCCGATGTTTTATTGGGTGAGTTTTCACAATATGCTTTTTTAGAAGCAAGTAGATTTTATAGACAAATTTTAAATTTAACTCCACAAGGGGTTTATGAATTTGCTCATAATGAGCTTATGCAAGAGCGTTTTGATAGTCAAAAAGATAATGTTTTATTTGAAATTATTAACAATCAAGCCTTTTTAAAAGATGGATTTTGTATAAAACCTCAAGAGCTTGTGAAGACACTTTTGCAAAAAAGCAAGGCTAGGGTATTTTTTGAGTATGAATTTAAAGATTATTCTTATAAAAATGAAAAGTTTTTTTTAAATTTTAATAATCAAAAAATTTTAAAAGATTATGATGTGTTAATCTATGCTCAAGGTGCTGATGTTAAGAATTTTTTAGAGTATAAATATATGAAATTAAGTAGTGTAAGAGGTCAATGTACTCATTTAAAACCATTTTTAAAAAACCCGCATGCCTTATCTTCTAAAGGATATATTTGTCCTATTAATGAGGAGCTTAATTTACAACTTATTGGCGCAAGTTATGATAGGCTTAATCAAGATACAACGCTTTTAAAAAATGATGATTTGCAAAATATTGAAAATGTAAAAGAGTTTTTACACGATGAAAATTTAGAGATAATGGGCGGTAAAGTAGGATTTAGATCATATTCTAGTGATAGATTTGCCATAGCAGGTCAAGCCTATGATGAAAATTTTTATATGCAAAATTATAAAGCACTTTTATGGCATAAAAATAAAAATCAAGTCATACCAAATGATTTTATTCCTTTGTATTTTTCTATTGCTCATGGATCTAGAGCTTTTGCTAGTGCTATTGTTTGTGCTAGAGTGATGAGCTCATTGATTTTTGATGAGCCAAGAATAAAAAAAGAATTTTTATATGCCTTACATCCTGCAAGATTCTTAATTAGAAAGCTTAAAAAAGGACTTATTTAATCTTTGATTTATTAATTTTATATATTGGTATATTAAAATTAATATTTTAAGGAGGGTATATGAAAAGAAAAATTTTGCCAAATAATAATCAAAAATTTTTCAATGACGGACAAATGATTATTTCCAAAACAGATACTACAGGAAAAATCATATATTGCAATAGAATCTTTATTTCTCTTTCGGGCTATAGTGAGGAAGAATTATTGGGAAAACCTCATAATATAGTGCGTCATCCGGATATGCCAAAAGTTGTTTTTGAATTACTTTGGGAAAGACTTAAGAGTAAAAAAGAGATTATAGCTTATGTTAAGAATCTATCAAAAGATGGATCATTTTATTGGGTTTTGGCTTTTATCAGTCCTTCGTTTGATTCCAAAGGAGAAGTTGTTGGGTATTATTCTATGCGTTTAAAACCCAAAAAAGAAGCAGTTGAAAAAATAGAAAAATTATACAAAGAGCTTTTGATTGAAGAGCAAAAAGGTGGAAAAGGTGCATCAAGGAAGAAACTTGATGATTATTTAAATACAAAAGGGATGAGTTATGAAGAATTGGTTTTATCAATATAATATCAATCAATCTGTAAATTATTTTGCTTTATTTTTATTTTGTTTGATGGCAATCTTGGAAATAGTAGAAAATAATATTTTTGGTTTTATTTTTTGTGTGATTGGAACTTTAGTGGTGTTATTTGGGCTTGCTAGTGCTTATTATAGAAATAAAGAAGTTTTAAGGATTACTCAAGTTTTAAATGAGCTTACAAAAGGAAATTTGGAAGCAAGAATTACTCATATAGCTGTTCCAAAATCTGGAGTAGGAAAATTAAGTTGGGTTGTGAATGATTTAGCTGATCAAATGGAGGCTTTTAACAGAGAAATTCTTAATGCTATTTTAGCTGTAAAAGAACAAAGATTTTATAGAAAAGCAAGATTAGAAGGCTTAATGGGTACTTTCGCATATAATGCTAAAATTATTAATGAAGCTACTTTAGAAATAGAAAAAACTCAAAATTTATCCATAAGAAGTATTGTCGTTGAAAATGTTTCTAAGGATATGTCGGATTCTTTGCAAAAAGAATTAGCTTTGATTAATGTGAAATTAAATGATAATGCAAGCACTATGCATGATATATATGAGCAGGCAAATGATATTTCTACTCATTCTTCAAAAAGTGCCAAAAATGCAGAATTAATTTCAGTCGATTTGCAAAATTTAGGTGAAAATATCACTCAAATTCATACTTTAATGGATACTTTTTCACAGCAAATTAATAATGTTTCTTCTTTTATATCTATTATAGAAGATATTACAGAGCAAACCAATCTTTTAGCATTAAATGCAGCTATTGAGGCAGCTCGTGCAGGAGAGCATGGTAGAGGTTTTGCGGTAGTTGCAGATGAGGTAAGACATTTAGCTGAAAAAACTCAAGAGGCTGCCAAAGAAATTTCTGTGATGATTAAAGTATCAATAGAGCAAATGAGTAATATTAAAAATATAACTAATGAAGCTTATAAAGTTGCTAAAAAATCTAACTCAAGTTTAGAAGAATTCCAAGAGGTGTTTACCGGTGTTGATGAGAAAGCTAAAATTTTATTAGATGAGATTTCTAAGACAAGTGTTGATACTAATAAAATATTGCTTTATTTAGAGTGTTGTTTAAAAACATATCTAGCTTGCTCTTGTGTGATTAATTCCAAAATAGAAGATATAGAAGATAAAAATTTAGCCAAATTTGATTCTACAAGTAATATTTATGTTTTAAATCAAAATTTAAATTCTTATATAGAAAAATTATTTGATTGTATAAGAAACAATCAAATAGTCAAAGAGGAAAGAAAAATTTATGCACATATTAAGCAAATTCAAGATATAAATGAAAAAATGATAAGCGAAATAGAGCATAAAAAACATATTTAATAAGAGGTTAAATGAAAAAATACATTTTTTTAAGTTGTATATGTTTAAATGCGCTTGCTTCTAATTTAGAAGAAAGCTTAAGTGAGGGTGATGTTAATATAACTAAAGAACAAAAAACAAATGCAATTTCTAAACAAGTATTTTTTCAAAAACCGCAGGAGTATCAAGGTCAAAATGTCGATTTTGGTACTTTTGCTAGTAATTCTTTAGCACAGGTTTTAAATTTAAGCTCAAAGGACAAAACAGAAGCTAGTTTAGATTATAACGCTTTAAATGTAAATATTAAAAATATCAACTCAATTTTAGATTATGATAATGCTACTTTACTTTTAGAAAAACAAGCAAGAATAGGGCAGTTAGAGCAAGCTTATTCTTTGGGAATTATTAATCGTTATGAATTTGATGAAATCAATTTTGGTTTTAATTATTTCAATGATCAATATAAACAAGCTTATGCAAAAAATAGTTTTGGCGCTGAATTGCAATTTAGTCAATATTTTAAAGCATATGCTAATCATTATGATATAAAAGAAAATAATAGTGATGATAGTACAGAGTTTGGGGTTATATTTGATTTACCTTATTTAAATGTTTTAAATGTAAATTCTAACATGAAAGAAACACAAAATCAGTATAACATTACTTATTCTCCAATTTCTATTTTGGATTTATCGCTTAATTATCAAGATGAAAAAACAAGCGCAAAAGATCAAACAGCAATGTGGGTTAAGTTTAGACTAAATTATGAGCAAAGTTTAAGTAAGCAATTTTATAATAGCTTTTATCGTAAAAATAGTATAGCTGAGTTTAATCGCTATGATTTTGCTACTAGGACTTATTAATTGCTCATAAAACGAGTAATGTCGTTGTAAGTTACAAATACCATTAAGCTTAAAAGTAAAGCCATGCCAAAATAACTAAGATATTCAAAACATACTTTTGGTACTTCTTTTTTAAAAATTAATTCATAAAGATTAAAAAGTATATGTCCTCCATCTAGTGCTGGTATCGGAAGTAAATTTAGTACTCCAAGATTGATGGAAATTAAAGCTGTGATTAAAAATAAAACTACTATACTAGTATTTGCTGCTTTGGAGGTTATATCCACCATAGTGATGATTCCACCCATATTTTTAGCATCTAATTCCCCACTGATGATTTTAGCAAGACCTTTGAAAATAAGCAAAGAAGCATTTATGCTTTCTTCATAAGCATATTTCAAACTGCTAATTCCTGAGTGATAAATAGTAACAAACTCACCCTTAGGTGCTATACCAATAAGAGGTTTTTGAACTTTTTGATAAAACTCATTATAACCTTGGTCAATTTGCGGTGTTAAAGTGATATTGATAAATTTATTATCGCGTTCTATGTCAAGCAGGGTTGGTTTTGCGTGAACAAGTTTGCCAATTTCTTCAAAACTTTGAATTTGAACTCCATCTATAGCTAGGATTTTATCACCAATTTGTAAATTTGCTTTTTGTGCAGCTGAATTTGGTGCTATATTGCCAATAACAGGTGCAAGTTTTTGCACACCTAAAAAACCTATGGCTATATAAAGTAAAAATGCTAGAAAAAAGTTAAAAAATGGTCCCGCAAAAAGTATATAAATTCTAGCTAAAGGACTTAAAGTGTTATAGCTATTTGGCTCATAATTTTTTTCACTAGGATTTAAATCATCTTGTCCTTTAAGTTTAACATAACCGCCAAATGGTAGGGCGGATAAGCGATATTCTGTATTTTTGTAAGTTTTTTTAAAAATAGCTTTTCCAAAACCTATGCTAAAAATTTCTACATCAACCCTCATATGTTTTGCAGCTAAAAAATGTCCTAATTCGTGAAAAAAAATTAAAAAAGATATCACTAAAAGTGTTATTAAAAAACTAAAAGAATAAAATTTAAAGCCAATAGCTAAGATAATAAATAAAAATAAATATGATTTCAATTTATACCTTTTTTAAATGTTTTACATAAGCTAGTATGTATTCAAAAGCTGAATAAAGTGTAAGCACTAAAGCAATAAATAACAATGTATTGGCAAAAGGCCATTGCATGATTAAAAATATAATAGCTATCATTTGAAAAGTTGTTTTTATTTTACCTGCAAAAGAAGCACTTACATCAATTTTTTCACTTACCATAACCACTCTAAAGCCGGTGATGAAAAATTCTCTTACTAAGATAATGTAAACCATCCATGGATCAGCTTTTTGTGTAAGTAATAACCCTAAAAATGCAGCTAGAATAAGCATTTTATCTGCTAAAGGATCTATAATAGCTCCAAGTTTAGTAGTTTGATTCCAAGTTCTTGCAATATAGCCATCGAAAAAATCAGTTAAAGCAGCTATGCTAAAAATAACACAAGCAAAATAATTTACCCAACTAGGATGGATATTTTCAAAATCATTAATAAGTAAAAAAAACAAAAGTGGAGCTAATAATATCCTTATAAAAGCTAAGATATTGGGTAAATTCATACTTTTAAAATCCTTTATAAAGCACCCTTAAGGTAATATTACTTAAAGGTGGTACCACCATCTACGATCAAAGTATGGCCTGTGATCCAATTTGCCTTATCAGAGCATAAAAATAAACATGCGCCAGCTAGATCTTGTGGCTGTCCAATGCGGTTTAGCGGACTAAGATTGATAGTTGCATTTTTTACCTCTTCATAATTTGTAAATGCTTTAAGCGCGTCAGTATCAATTGGTCCACCGCTAACTACATTTACACGGATATTTTTAGAACCAAGCTCGGTTGCAGCATATCTTGCCATAGCTTCAACCGCTGCTTTAGCTGTACCATGACCAGCATAATTTTCAATATGAACTAAATTTCCTGTTGAAGAAATAGATAATATACTACCCCCATCAACTTTTTCCATTCTTTTTGCCGCTTCTTGCGCTCCAACAACAAAAGCATTTACAGTTGCTGTGAAAATATTATTAATACCTTTTGGCTTTAATTTCATAAATTTAGTATATCCACCTACAACAGCACGACCTGAAATGATAGCATTAGAGATGAAAAAATCTATTCTATCAAAATCTTGATCAATTTTTTCAAACAACTCTTTATATGTTTCTGGTTCAAGTATGTTAAATTCATAAGCTTTTGCTTTGATTTTATAATTATTTTCTAAATCTTTCACAATTTCTTGAGCTAAATCTGCATTAGAATTATAAGTAAAAGCTACATTAGCTCCTGCTTTTGCAAACTCATATACAATAGCTTTACCAATCCCTCTTGTTCCACCGCTAATTACTAAAGTTTTATTTTGAAAAAAAGTATCCATTAAAATCCTTTTATATTATAGTTTTTCATAATCGCTTCTATTTTTGTTAAATTGCAATCACTAGGTTTGCAAAGTGGCAAACGATATTCTAAAGTAGGGGTTAAACCTGCTATATACATTGCCGCTTTAATAGGTATAGGATTGCTTTCACAAAATAAAATTTTATTAATATTATATAACTCATCATTGATTTTTTTAGCTTCAATGTATTTTTCTTTTAAAGCTAGATGAGTTAATTTTGAAATCATATCAGGAAGTAAATTTGAAGTAACTGAAATCACACCCTTACCGCCATTTGAAAGTATAGGATAATTAATCGCATCTTCCCCGCTTAAAAGTATCATTCTAGGTTCATGCGCTAGCAAATCAACGCACTTATCAATGCTTCCACTAGCTTCTTTTACTCCGTAAATATTTTCACAATCTCTAAATAATCTTATAATAGTTTCTGTTTGAAGCTCACACCCTGTTCTTCCTGGGACATTATATAAAAGTACAGGTATATCTATACTTTTTGCTATTTCTTTATAATGAAGATATAAACCTTCTTGTGTGGGTTTGTTATAATATGGAGTAACGCTTAAAATTCCATCAGCTCCATGCTCTTGTGCAAACTTAGCCAAACTTACAGCTTCATGTGTGGCATTGCTTCCTGCTCCTGCTAAAACCTTACAAGAACTTCCTTTGCATGCATCTAGTGCTATTTCTATACAAATTCTATGTTCTTCATGGGTTAAGGTGGCACTTTCTCCGGTTGTTCCAACAGGCACTACTACATCAATTCCATTTGCGATTTGTCTTTTGATGAGTTTATGGTAAGTTTGCTCATCTAATTTTCCATTTTTAAACGGAGTTATTAAAGCTGTCATTGCTCCTATGATGATGTTATTGTCCATTTTCACCCCTTTTTAAGATTATTGTTGTAGATTTGTCTTCATTGAAGTATTTTCTAGCACAATGAATTAAATCATCTTTGCTTAGATTTTCTATATTTTTTTTATAATCAAGCAAAGGTTTTAAATCACCCTTTGCAAGATAAGATCCATAAATATTTGCAACGCTACTTGCATTGCTTAGTGAAAAAATAAAATCACTTTTTACGGTATTTTTGATTTTTTCCATGATAGCATCATCAAATTTGGCATTTTTTACATCTTCAAGAATTTTCAAAAGCTCTTTTTCAACATCTTCTGCTTTTATACCTTCATTACAAACACAAATAAATATAAATAAATTCTCATCTATATTTTCACTTGCATAGGCATAAAATTCATTGATTAGTTCTAATTTATCAATTAAAATTTCACTTATTAATGAGCTTTTTCCATTTCCTAAAAGCTCACTCAATGCGCAAAGTTTTGGCATATCTTCATGATTAAATGCAGGAATTTTGTATGCAAGTGCTAGTAGTTGCGTATCGCTTTCTTTGTGCAAGATCACGCGTTTAGCACCATCTTGTTCAGGTTCTTTTTCATGAACTATAGGGATTTCTTTGGTGTTTTTTATATCTTGAAAATGTTTTTTAGCAAGATTGAAAACTTCATCTTCATTAATATCGCCACTCACAAGCAAAATAGCATTTTTGGGTTGATAAAAAGTTTGATGAAAATCTTGTATATCTTCTATTTTCCAATTTTGTATATCTTTAAAAAAGCCTATTGGAGTCCAATGATATGGATGATGTAAAAAGGCATGATTGTATAATCTAAAATATAAATATCCTAAAGGATTATTATCAGTTCTCCAACGCCTTTCTTCTAAAACTACATTTCTTTCGGGTTGAAACTCATCATCTTTTAAATTTAAATTACGCATTAATTCAGCAAAAAGCCACAAAGATTTGTCTAAATTTTCACTAGAGCATTTTATAAAATAATGCGTATAGTCAAAACCAGTACTTGCATTATCCACTCCACCAAAACCCTTGACTATTTCATCAAATTCGCCTGCTTTTAAATTTTTTGTACTTTTAAAATTTAAATGTTCAAGCATGTGAGCTATGCCGCTTTTTCCCATTTTTTCATTTCTTGAGCCAACTTTATAAAAAATATCTACACTTATAACCCCGCTTTTTTTATTTACAGGTAAAGTGTAAATTTCAAGTTCATTTTCAAGGGTGATTTTTTTATAATTAATCATTTAAAATTAACTCCTATAGCTTGACTAATATGATTAAAACCATCTTGTTTTAAAAGTTCAATTAATCCTTGATTGATATTTTTAACAATGCTTGGTCCTTTGAAAATCATAGCTGTATAAATTTGAACCAAACTAGCCCCATTTTTAATGCGTTCATAAGCAAGTTCAGCACTATCTATACCACCGCTTGCTATTAAAATAGTATCTTGATAAATTTCTTTAGCTACTTCTTTAAAAAATGTCGCACTTTTTTGAGTGATTAATCTACCACTAATTCCACCAAAGGTTCTTGTATTATCAATTAAAGAATAATCTATACTAGTATTTGCCATGATAATACCATCAGCTTTTGCACTAATAGCACTTTTGCAAAGTGAAATTGCACTATCTATACTCATATCTGGAGCAATTTTTAAAATCACAGGTTTTTTTGTGATTTCTTTTGCTTGATTAAATAGGGTGTTTACAAATTCCTCACTTTGTAAATCTCTTAAATTTTTGGTATTTGGAGAGGATATATTAATCACAAACAAATCGCACAAATCTTTAAATTCTTTTAATAAAATAATATAATCATTAATAGCTTCTTCATTTGGAGTGATTTTATTTTTGCCTATATTTGCTACTAAAGGTATGCTAAAAGGATAGACTTTTTTTACTTCTTTTGCGATAGCATCTTTACCTTTATTATTAAAACCCATAGCATTTTGAATACTTTCTTGTTCAACAAGTCTAAAAAGTCTAGGTTTTTCGTTACCATTTTGAGGTTTTGGGGTGAAAGTTCCATATTCTAAAAAACCAAAACCTAAAGCACTTAGCGGTCTTATCATAGTTGCATTTTTATCAAAGCCACCTGCTAAGCCCACAGGATTGTAAAAATTTAAATTAAAAATTTCTTGATTTAAAATTTCATCATTTATTATACAATCTTTTGCAAAAAAACTAAGCCCTCCAGGAAATATACAATCTAGCGTTCGCATACTAAATTCAGCTAAAGCATGGGCATTTTCTGGATCTAATTTATATATTAAAGGTTTTAAACTTTCATAAGTCATATTTTTCCTTTTTTACAAAATAGCATATTTTACTAAAAAAATGATAATTCTTAGTTTTCATTTTCTTTAACTTTATCAGTTTTTTGTACTTTTTGTTTTAATTTTTGATAAATTTCACAATGTTGCATTAAATAAGCATCATTTCCTATAGAAGCTATTTTTCCTTTATCAAGCACAGCAATTTTGTCAGCATTTTCTATAGTGCTAAGCCTATGAGCGATGATGAGTATTAAGCGATCTTTTTTTAAGCTTTCTATAGTTCTTACTATGGCTTTTTCACTTTCATTATCAAGTGCTGAAGTTGCTTCATCAAAAATTAAAATTTGAGGATTTTTATATAAAGCCCTTGCTATGGCAATGCGTTGTTTTTGTCCACCTGAGAGATTTTTTCCATGCTCTTTTAATTCAGTATGTATGCCACCAAGCTCTTGAACAAAATCATAAGCATTAGCTTGTTTTAAAACCTCTATCACGCGTGTTTCGTTATATTCTTTAGCATAAGCAATATTTTGAGCTATAGTGTCATTAAATATATAAATATTTTGAGTTACCAAAGAAATATTTTCTCTTAAACTAATAATATCAAAAGAGCTAATGTCTTTTTGATTGATTAAAATCTCACCACTATCTTTTTCAAAAAAATACATCAAAAGATTGATAATAGAAGAT
Organism: Campylobacter sp. IFREMER_LSEM_CL2090; assembly: GCF_025771865.1. Classification (NCBI taxonomy): domain Bacteria; kingdom Pseudomonadati; phylum Campylobacterota; class Epsilonproteobacteria; order Campylobacterales; family Campylobacteraceae; genus Campylobacter; species Campylobacter sp. IFREMER_LSEM_CL2090. Next base: position 47,684 of record NZ_JAKMRA010000010.1, on the reverse strand, counting down.
TTTCCTCCACCACTTGATCCAACTAAGGCTAGAATTTCTCCTTTGTTAAAAGAAAAATTTACATCTTTTAATACCATTTTATCTTTTTGATAGCTTAAAGAGACATTTTTAAAATGAATATTTTGGATATTTTCTGTAAGTTTTTCATCGCCACCTTTAATTTGTGGTTCTAAATCAGTTAGATAAAAAGTTCTCTCACTAGCTGCTACTGCATTTTGCAATCTTGTATAAAGTGAAGAAAGTCTTTTAATAGGAGTATAAGCCATAAATAAAGCTGTAGTAAAGCTAAAAAAAGAACCTATGCTTAAACTTCCATCAATTACTTCTTTACCACCTATTATAATTACTATTGCAAAGCCAATTGAACCCATAGATTCCATTAAAGGGCTACTTAAAGCTTCAATTCTAATGCCTTTTAAGGAAAGTTTGCAAACTTCGCTATTAGTTTGGCTGAATTTTTGCATTTCACTTTTACCTGCATTAGAAGCTTTAATAAGTTCTATATTAGAAAAGATTTCACTTAATCTTGAAGTAAGATCAGAATTTTTTTCTTGAGTATTGCGTCCTATTTTTTTGATTTTTTTAGCAAAAATAGCAAGAGGGTAAATTGCTAAAGGTAAAATAACTAAAGCAAAAAAAGCAAGTTTTGGACTTTGATAAATTACCACACTTAAAAGTCCAATCGCGGTTAAACTTTCTCTTAAAATTTCAGGTATTATAGTAGAAACTATATTTTGTAAAGCTCCAATATCAGAAGTACACCGGCTGATTAATTCTCCGCTTCTGTATTTATGAAAAAAGCTCATATCTAAGCGTAAAAGATTGCCAAGAACTAATTCTCTTAATCTTCTTAAAATATCTATCCCAACATAAGATATATAATAAACTTGCATATAAGCACCAAGATTTTTTAAAACATAAATTAAAACAACAAGTAAAGGCATATAATAAAGCAAATCAACATTTTTTTCTATAAAAATTTTATTTAAAATAGGCTCTATGATGTATGCACTAGCAGCTGTGCCACCACTAGTTAAAAGCATGCCAATAATAGCTAAAACAAAATAAAACCAATAATCTTTATAATAAGGCTTAAAGCGAGTAAATACCTCTTTAAGCTTCATTTCTTTGTAATTTTTATCCATTTTTCTCCCATACCACACCATTTGGTGTATCCATTAAAAGAATATTCTCTTTAGCTAAATCATCACGGATTTGATCTGCTAGGGCATAGTTTTTTTCTTGCTTTGCCTTGTTGCGTAGAGTGATTTTTTCTTCTATTTCTTGACATTTTTCTTGACTAATGCCAAATTGAAAATATTTTATAGTATCCATAAAACCTATACCAAAAATAAAAGCAAGTTCTTTTAAGTTTTTTTCTACTTGTATTTTATAAGCTTTGTCTTTTAGGTTTTGATCTAAGTAAATATTACTTTCATTGATAAACTCATCAAGTAAAGCCAAGGCTTTAGAGGCATTTAAATCATCATTTAAAACTTCTAAGATATTTTTAGCTACTTCGCTTTCTATGGTAGTTTTTTCATCTATAAAAGCATTTAAATTTAAGCGTTTTTTTAAGCGATAAAATTTATCAAGTCTTTTTTTAGCAGCTTGTAAGTCTTCTAAAGCGTAGTTAAAATGCGCTCTATAATGCACACTTAAAAGATAAAATCTCAAAACCTCTCCGCTAAAAAGTTTTAAAGAATCTTTTAGAAAAAAGCTGTTTCCTAAGCTTTTGCTCATTTTTTCACCATTAATTTGCACAAAGCCATTATGCAGCCAAAAATTAGCCAGCTCATGATTGTTTTTACAACGACACTGACAAGCTTCATTTTCATGATGAGGAAAAAGTAAATCTATGCCTCCTGCATGAATATCAAGTTTATCTTTAAAAATACTTTCTATCATCACAACGCATTCTGTGTGCCAGCCTGGTCTTCCTTTGCCAAAACTTGCAGGATAAAATTTTTCATCAAATTTCCATAAAACAAAATCGCTATCATTTTTTTTAGCCACGCTTTCTTCTAGGCGTGATTGATTATCTTCTAAATTTCTTTTAGAGATATAAAAGTATTTATCATCTTTGCTGGTATCAAAATAAATTCCATCTTCAAGTTTATAAGCTAGGTTTAATTCTAAAAGTTTTTCTATATATATAATCATTTGCTCAATATAAGCTGTAGCCTTTGGTTTAAAATCAGGTTCTAAGATATTAAGCGCTTGCATATCTTCTTCATATCTTTTAATATAAAAATTTGTAATTTCTTCTAAACTTTTACCACTTTCTTGTATTTTTTTTAAAATTTTATCATCAATATCAGTGTAATTTCTAGCAAAAACCACTTCATAATCACTTGCTAGTAAAACTCTTCTTAAAAAATCAAAACAAACACTACTTCTTGCATGTCCTAAATGTGCATCATCATATACAGTAGGTCCGCATAGATAAATGTTTGCTTTTTTTGCCTCATTTGGGATAAATTCGCATTTTTTCTTTAAAACACTATCAAAAAAAACCATTAAAATAAACCTTTAAAAAAATGATAAATTCCAATTAAAAATTGTATTAAAATATCTTTAATTTCAAATAAGCCTAGAGCAAATAAACTTAAAAATACTATACTAATAAGCCAAAATTTAACCCTAAAAATACCCCAAAGATTTTTAAAGCCAAATTCTTTAATATTAGCATATAATAAATAAAAAGCACTAATAGATGAAGCTAATGCAATGCCTAAGCTCTTATAGGCTTCTTCTTTGATAAGTAAAATAATCACTATACTAAAAAATGCTGATATAAAAAGTGTTTTAAAGGCTATTATAGCGGCTATTTTTTGTTTAAATTTAGCATAAAGCCATAAAGAAAAAAGTTTTTGCAAACCAAAAGGTAAAAGTCCTAAAAGATAAGCTTGTAATAAAAATGCAGTGATTTTTGTATCTTCTTGATTAAAATTTCCTCTTTGAAATAAAAACTCTACAATTTCTTTAGCTAAAATAATCCCTACTATGCTAGCTAAAATCAAAAGCACGCTTAAATATTCAAAAGCTTTTTGCATAAAAGCTAAGGCTTTTTGTTCTTCATTTGCTTTTAAATGTCTTAGTATTTTTGGAAAGCTTACTTGACTTAGAGCGATTGCAAAAAGAGCTAAAGGAAGCTGAAAAACTCTGTTAGAATAATACAAATACGAAATACTTCCAGCCATTAAAAAACTAGCTATAGTAGTATCTAATAATGAACTAATTTGATTTGCCGAAGAGCCTAAAAGTCCATGGGTAAAAGTAGAGTGGAATTTATCTAAATTGGTCTTTGTTTTTTTAAGTTTTATGCTTAAATACATGCTTTTTAAAATTCTAGTATTTTTTAAAGCAAAAATATGCCATATAAGTTGAGCTAAACCACTTAAGACAGTCGCATATGAAAAATAATACAAGGCCTCTAAAGGCTCATCTTGATTGACAAAAAAACCTGCAATCACAACAAAAAGATTAAAAAATGAAGCAGAAAAAGAAGTGATGAAAAAATTTTGTTTATAATTTAATAAAGAGCCTAAAAAAGTTACCAAAAAAATAAAAAACAAATACCAAAAATTAATAGAAACCAAAGGCGCAGCCAAGATAATTGTTTCTTTATTAAAGCCAAAAGCAAAAATCTTTGTAAAAAATTCAGCAAAAAAACTCACTAAAATACAGGTTAAAAACACTATAATACTAAATTGCAATAAAACATTTATACAAAAAGCACCTTTTTTACTTGCTTTTAAAAAACTTGGTAAAAAAGCTTGTCCAAAGGCCCCTTCTGCAAAAATTCTTCTAAAAAAAGCAGGCATTTTTAAAGCCACAAAGAAAATATCGCTATAAATTCCAGCTCCTAAGTACAAAGCTAAAACAATATCTCTTAAAACGCCCATAATCCTAGAAAATAAAATTCCTAAGGCATTGATGATGAAATTTTTAAAAACAATATTTTTTCTCATTAGTTTTCATTCTTTAAACATTAGTTTGAGTATTATAAAATTTTTAATAGAGCTAATTTTAACTAAATTTTGATTTTATTTTTGCTAAAATCAAAATTTTATATATAATAAGGAAGCTTAAGCTATGGAAGAAAAGAAAATTTTATACACTAAAGACCCTTATAGAGAGCTTTTAATATTTGCTTCTGAAAATAAATGTGAAGTTGATGAACTTGATTTTAGGTTGTTAAGTTTTAGTACTTCTTATACTTATGATAATCAAGAATGGATAAAAGTTAATGAAAAAGAATTGAAAATTTTTGAAGAAGATGAGAAATTTTTAAATCATGAATTAAATATAGAACAAGAATATAAAATAGAAATTTATTTTAAAAAATTTGCACGCATTTCAACTTTTGAAGTTAGTTTATATACTAATGAGCTTTGTACTTTATTAAAAGCCAGCATTAGAGCTAGTGAAACTATTGCTTTTCATGACAAATTAGCTCTAGAGCTTTTAGAGGCTATTTATAAAGCGATGATAAAAGAAAAATATTTGCTTGGGTTTAGAATTTTTGATTTTAAAAAGCAAATTATTGATTTTAATGCTAAGGTTAAAGAGAAGCAAAAATTTGATTTTGAAGTTGAATTTGAAGTATGTAAAGGAATTAATCCGCAAGAGCCTACAAATGAAGAAATAAAATATCATTATTTAGAAAATCTAAAAAAGTATAATGATGTGATGAATAGAAACTATGTAGCACCTATAGGAAAAGACGAGGTGGCTATTGAGAGAATTAAGCCAAAAGAGGGTAGCGATGGCAAGGATTTAAGATTTAAAATTTTAAAAGCACTTCCACCAAAAATAAATAAAGAAAAAGTTATTTGTTCTGATAAATTTGAAGTTAAAGAAGATGATGAGAGTATAAAATATATTGCTAAAAAAGATGGTTTTATTATACAAAGAAAATCCATTTATGAGATAGAAAATTATTTAGAATTTAGTAAGGTTGATTTTAAAAGTACAGGTTCTATTTGGGCGGGTTTTGATAAGCAAGTTATTATTGTGATTAAAAATACAAACACTCTAGAAGATGCAATAGGTCCTAGAATTACTGTTGAGGCTCAGGAATTAGAAGTTACTGGTAATATGGCTCAAGATTCTGTTTTAAGAGGTAAAAAGATAATTCTTAAAGGCAATATGCATCATAAAAGCACTATTATAGGACAAAAGGTTGAGGTTAATATCTTAAGAGGATATTGTGAGGCTGAGGAGGTTTTTGCTGAAACTTTGGAAAATGGCTCTATCAAGGCTAAAAAAGTAAATATTAAAAAGGCTATGGGTGGAGAGATTATTGCTGATGAAATTTACATACAAGAACTCGGCGGAAATTGTTTATGTAGCGCTAAAAGTTTAATCCATGTTGAAAAAATTCAAGGCAGTGGAAATAAATTTATAATTCAAGATCTTAAAGCTTTTGGAGAAGAAAAAAGCGGAGAAGAGATACTAATACATGTTGATGGATTGAAAAAAGAACAAGAAAATTTAGCTAAAGAAATAGAAGAGACTAAACACACAATCAATATAAGTAAAGACTCCATACGAATTTTACAGCAAAAAGTAAAAGAATTAATGAGTGCAAAAAGAGCTATACCGCAAGCTTATAAAGCTACTATTAAAGATTTTAATCAAAAGATTGAAAATCTAAGTATTTTTGCCAATAAAATAGAATCTTTAAAAGAAGAAGAAAAAGCAAATATAGAAAAGCTTAAGAAAATTCAAGAAAAACTTTTAAAATCTAAGATTATTAATAAAAGTGGAAAATGGATGGATTTAAATGAAATTAAATTCATTTTGTTAAATCCTAGAAAAGAATTAAGCTATTATCCTCATGATGAAGAAAAAATTCAATGTTTTGAGCTTCAAAAAATTGATACAGAAAATGAGATGGAAGTTTTTGAAATTCGTGCTATTAGCAATTACAAGGAAGAAACTAAATGATAGTGGCAATAGAAGGAATAGTGAGTAAAAAAGAACCTACTTTTGTAGTTTTGAAAACTTCAAGTGGGGTAAGTTATGGTGTTTTTGTTTCGCTTTTTTGCTCAAGTAATTTTGAAAAAGATCAAAAGGTTGAGTTTTTAATCACACAAATTATCAAAGAAGACTCTCATAAATTATATGGATTTTTAGATATAAATGAGCAAAAAATGTTTGAGTTGTTGATTAAAATTAGTGGTATAGGAGCAACTACTGCTATGGCGCTTTGCTCAAGCTTAGATACTAATACTTTTTATGCAGCTTTGCAAAGTGGCGATGAGAGTGTATTTAAAAAGGTTCCTGGTATTGGTCCAAAGAGTGCAAAAAGAATTATAGCTGAGTTAAGTGATGCAAAAATCAATATAGAAAATTCTAATCAAGACCAAGCACAAGCTTTGGCAGCTTTACTTTCACTTGGTTTTAAACAAGAAAATATTTTAAAGGTTTTAAGAACTTGTGAGAGTAAAAATACTAGTGAGCTTATTAAAGAGGCTTTGAAAAAATTAGCATAATAAAAGGAAAAATATAATGATATATGGTGTAATTTTTGGCGCAAATTCTTATGAGCATGAAATTAGCATTGTAAGTGCTGTGGTATTAAAAAAAGTACTCAAAGCACAAAAAAAATTTATATTTTGTGATAAAAATAAGGAATTTTTTCTTATAGATGAAGAAAAAATGAATGCAAAAACTTTTAGCAGCGGTGCTTATAAAAAAGAAAAAGCCTTGGTGTTAAAGCAGGGTGGGTTTTTTATAAAAACTATGTTAGGTGAGAAAAAACTTGACATTGATATAGCGATAAATATCATACATGGAAAAGATGGTGAAGATGGCAAAATAGCTGCTTTGCTTGATTTTTATGGTATAAAATACATAGGCCCACGCATAGAAGCTAGTGTTTTATCTTTTAATAAGGTTTTAACTAAACTTTATGCACAAAGCGTAGGGGTGAAAACACTTGATTATAAGGTTTTAAATTTGCATAAAGAGCAAAATGTATCTTTGGATTTTCCTTGTATTTTAAAGCCTGCAAGATTAGGTAGTAGTATAGGTATAAGCATAGTTAAAGATGAAAGCGAGCTTAAGTATGCCAAAGATGTTGCTTTTGAATTTGATGAGGATGTTGTGATAGAACAATTTGTAAGTAACATTAAAGAATATAACTTAGCAGGTTGTATGATAGATGAAAAAATGGAATTTTCTATTATTGAAGAGCCTAGAAAAAATGAAATTTTAGATTTTGAACAAAAATATTTAGGTTTTTCAGAAAGTTCTAAAGTAAGTGAAGCAAATATTAGTGAAGAATTAAAACAAAAATTAAGGGATAATTTTATTAGAATTTATAATCCTTTATTTAAAGGAGCTTTGATTCGCTGTGATTTTTTTGTGATAGATGATGAGGTTTATTTAAATGAGATCAATCCAAATCCAGGATCTTTAGCAAATTATTTATTTGAAGATTTTACTAATGTAATTAATAGTCTAGCTAAAAATATAGAATTTGAAAAGCAAATTAAGATTGATTATGCTTTTATTCATAGTATTAATGGACAAAAAGGTAAGCTATAATCATGGCTACTTTTAGCAAAGATGAAATTTATACTGCAACTGAAGTGGTAAGAAATTTCAGTACTATGCTTGAAAAAACAAAAAAAAGTGAAAATGGTAGAGTGGTGATTGTAAAAAACAATAAATTTGAAGCTGTACTTTTGAACTTTGAAGAATATGAGCGTTTAAATGAAGCTGTGATGCTTTTAGAAAAGATTTACAAAGATAAAAAAGGCTAGAAATGGCAAAAACTAGAGTGTATTCTAATGGATATTTTTATAATTTAAGTTATGAAATCATCAATCCAAAATGCAAAAAAACAATTCTTATTTTACATGGTTGGGGTGCTAATAAAGAGCTTATGAAACAAGCTTTTGAAAAGCCTTTGAGTGATTTTAAGCAAATTTATTTAGATTTACCTGGTTTTGGAAATTCAAGTATAGATGCACCTATGGATTCTTATGCTTATGCAAAGGTTGTAGAAGACTTTTTAACTACGATAGAGCAAAAAGCAGATTATTTAATGGGGCATTCTTTTGGCGGAAAAGTTGCGACTATTATGTGCCAAAATGCTAATTTTCAAGGTTTGATTTTGCTTTCTAGTGCAGGCGTGGTTTTACCAAAAAGTTTTAAAGTGAAGTTTAAAATAGCCTTGTTTAAAATTTTGAAAAATCTCCCTTATGGGGATTTTTGGAGGAAATTTTTTATTAGTAAAGACGCTCAAGGCATGAATGAAGTGATGTATGAAACCTTTAAAAAGGTTGTTAATGAAAATTTAGAAAATGAATTTCAAAAGCTTAAAAATCCTATTTTGATTTTTTGGGGTAATGAAGATAAGGCTACACCTTTAAAAAGCGGAGCAATTATCCATTCTTTAGCACAAAAAGGGAAATTTTTTGCATTAGATGGGGATCATTTTTTCTTTTTAAAACATGCTGATTTTATAAATGAAAAAATACATGAGGAATTTTTAAAAAATGATTAGTATGATAGCTTTTTTAAGTTTGAATTTTTTACTTGGATTTTATCTGATTTTAGCCTTACAATGGTATTCTTATAAATTTTCACGCATATTTTTACACTTTTCCAAACCCTTATGGCATTTGTATTTTTTAATAATTCCTTATTTTGCTTTTGTGTTTTCTTTGTATAGTGGAAATTTTTATTTATATTTTATAGTTTTTGCTCTATCTTTACTATATGGTGGATATTTATATAAAAATTTAGATAAAAAGCTAGTTTTTACTGCTAGGATTAAGCGTTATTTTTTATTTTTGTTACTTTTTAGCTTGATATTTATGCCATTTTTTTGGATAGGTTTAGAAGCTTTAGTAGTTACATTTTTATTAAGCTTTTTTGTGGAAAAAATTAATCAGAAAAGTTTTATAAAAAAAGCAAGTAAAAAGATTTGTGATAATCCAAATTTAAAAATTATTCTAATAACTGCAAGTTTTGGAAAAACAAGTATAAAAAATTTTTTATACGAACTTTTAAAAGATGAGTTTAAGTGCTATAAGACTCCAAGAAGTGTTAATACTTTTATGGGTATAGTAAAAGATATCAATGAAAATTTGGAAAATAATACTGAAATTTATATCGTAGAAGCTGGTGCAAGAGAGCAAAATGATATTTTAGAAATTACAGAGTTTTTAAATCCTCAAATTTGCATAGTAGGTGAGATTGGTTTGGCACATTTGGAATATTTTAAAACTCAAGATAATATCCGCAAAGCTAAGTTGCAAGCTTTAAAATCCAAGCGTTTAGAAAAATACTTTTTACACTCAAGCACCTTATATGAAAATGAATTTTATGATGAGTATTTAAGTGATGTTAGGGCAAGTTTGGAAGGATTGGATTTTAAAATAAGATTAGATGATAGTATTTATGACTTTCATGCAAATTTACTAGGTGCTTTTAATGCTTATAATATTAGTGTGTGTATTTTGCTTGCACATTATTTAGGAATTAAAATAGAAAATATTACAAAAAGCGTATCGAATTTAAAGGCAGTAGAACATCGCTTGCAAGTGATTTCTAAAGAGCCTAAATTTATCATAGATGATGGTTTTAATGGAAATTTTAAGGGTATGAGTCAAAGCTATGAGCTTTGTAAAAGCTATCAAGGAAGAAGAGTTTTAGTAACTCCTGGTATAGTTGAAGTTAATGAAGAAGAAAATATAAAATTATGTAAAATTATTAATGAATGTTTTGATTTTGTGATTATTACTTCAGAGACTAATAGCGTGATTTTACAAAAACATATCACATTAGATTTTTATGTATTAAAAGAAAAATCTCAACTTGTGCAAACTTTATCAAGATTAACTCAAAATGGGGATCTGATTTTATTTTCCAATGATGCGCCAAGTTTTATGTAAAACCATTTAGCTTAAAAAGGCCAGATGGTCTCCATAAATTTTGTTCCCCAAGGCTTGCGTGTAGATTTGTCTATATCGCCTTCAGTTTTATAAAGAATTTTTGCATCAGCTATATATTTACTATCTATCATATTATCTTGAGAAATATCATAAGGTCTTATAACCCCACTTAGTTGAATGATTTGTTTTTCTCCATTGATTAAAAGCTCACGACTTCCTTCTATAAAATAATTTCCATTAGATAAAACCTTAATTACTCTAGCAGAAATTGTAGTTTGGAAATTTTCACTTCTAGTTTGACTTCCTGTGCCTTGATATTGTGAAGTACTTGCTGTGGTATAGCCTATATTTGTATAGTCATTAACAAAATCTCTAACTTTGCTAAGTCCAGCACCTGTAGTTATTTGTCCACCGCCTAAATTTACATTGTTGTTTTTGCTTGTAGATTTAGAGCCTTGTGAATTTTGTGTAGCATTTTCTCTAATGACTACGGTTACCAAGTCATTTACATTCATTGCTTTTTTATCAGAAAATAAAGGGTTATCTCCTTTACCAAACAGCGATCCAGGATTGCTTTGAGTATTATGATTTTGCTTAGGAGCTAGTTCTTCTACATAAGTAGGTGGTTTCATATTAATATGTGGATCAACTGTGGCACTACAGCCAAACATTACAAAAGGTAACAAGTAAAAATTAACATTTTTAAATTTCATAGCTTTATAACCTTATATTATTATGATGAATTTTAAAATAATTATATTATAAAAAACAATTATTTTGTTAAATAAAGAGGAAAAAATGAAATCTATGTTTTTATTAAACTGCATTGATGAAAAATTTTTGCAGCAGTGTTTAGAAAAGGTACGAGGTAAAATAGCTTTTTACTTTCCTGTTTTTTGTGAAAAAAATAAAGAAAAAATTACTTCATTTTGCACAAAAAGAAATCTTAAAATAGATTTTTTTAGTAGTTTTAAAAAAAATGAGTATCAAGGTAAATTCACTCAAAATTTAAATGATTTTTTTAAAAAAATTATTGAAGATTTTGAGAAAACAAAAAAAGAAAATGATTTTACTATAGTAGTTGGAGTAGATGATTTTGGCTTGATGGGGGATTTAAATTTGAATATAGCCTTAGCTAAAGAGCTAAACACTCCATTGTATGCAAAAAGTCAAGATGAAAATCATACTATGTTAAATTTTTTACTAAGCCAAAAGCTTAGCGACTTTGTTTTGTTAAAAGAAAATGAAGATTTTACTCAAGATTTATTACAAGAATATACTTATAAAACTCAGGCAAGATTTTCTTATGAGCTTTTTGAAAAAGCAAAAGCGGATAAAAAAATAGTAGTTTTACCTGAAAGTTTTGATGAAAGAGTATTAAAAGCTAGTGAATTTTTGATACAAAATGAAATTGTTGATTTGATTTTGCTAGGTGATAGCAATGAAATTTGTGCGAAAGCCAATAGTTTAAATATCAATATCGATGGTGTGCGTATTATAAATCCTAAAAATTCTCAATATAATGAAGAATTTGAAGAGCTTTTATATGAAGCTAGAAAAAGCAAAGGCATGAGTAAAGAAGAAGCTAAAAAACTCGTGCAAGATAAAACTTATTTTGCGACTTTACTTGTGCATACTCAAAAAGCCCATGCTATGGTAAGTGGTGCAAGTACAACTACTGCTGAAACTATTCGTCCTGCTTTGCAAATTATCAAAACAAAACCTGATGTGAGTTTGGTTTCTGGTATGTTTTTTATGTCTTTAGAAGATAAGGTTTTGGTTTTTGCTGATTGCGCTGTTATGCCAAATCCAACCCCTGAACAACTTGCTGAAATTGCTTATGTGAGTGCAAATAGTGCTAAAGCTTTTGGACTTGAACCTAAAGTGGCTTTACTTTCATATTCTAGTGGAGATAGTGGGAGTGGAGCTAGCGTGGATGCAATTAAAGAAGCTACTAAAATAGCTAAAGAAAAATATCCTCAACTTGAGCTAGAAGGTCCTATACAATTTGATGCAGCATATGATATGCTAACAGCAAAAAGTAAAATGCCAAATTCTAAAGTAGCAGGAAAGGCAAATGTATATGTGTTTCCTGATTTAAATGCGGCAAATATTTGCTATAAAGCAGTACAAAGAACAGCAAATTCTTTAGCTATTGGCCCGATTTTACAAGGTCTTAAAAAACCAATTAATGATTTAAGTAGAGGTTGCTTGGTGGAAGATATTGTTAATACTGTGATTTTAAGTGCTATTCAAGCACAAGAATAAGGAGAAAAATGAAAATATTAGTTTTAAATTCAGGTTCATCTTCAATTAAATTTAAGCTTTTTGAAAAAGATGAAGCCCTAGCATCTGGTTTAGTAGAAAAAATAGGCGAGCAAAGCTCTAAAATAGAACTAAAAGATCTAAAAAGTGGTCAAAAATACCAAAAAGAATTAGCAATTAAAGATCATGAGCAAGGTATTGAATTGGTAAATGAATTATTTGCTCAAAGTGGAATTTTACATGATTTAAATGAGCTTGATGGGTGTGGACATAGGATAGTTCATGGAGGTCCAAATTTAACTAAACATTGTTTAGTAGATGATGAAATTTTAAAAGAAATTGATAGAGTTTCTCATATAGCACCTTTACATAATCCTGCACATTTAATAGGTATTAAAACTATGATAAAAGCAGCTCCAAAAGTTCCCAATGTGACAGTTTTTGACACAGCTTTTCATCAAAGCATGCCTGATTATGCTTATATGTATGCTTTGCCTTATGAGTTTTATGAAAAACACCAAGTTAGAAAATACGGCTTTCATGGTACTTCACATTCTTATGTAAGTAAACAAGCTGCACATATACTTGGTAAAAATATTAATGAATTTAATGCAATTAGTGCTCACCTTGGAAATGGTGCGAGTGTTTGTGCTATAGAAAATGGAAAATGCGTAGATACTTCTATGGGCTTTACTCCACTAGAAGGTTTGATTATGGGAACTAGATGTGGTGATATTGATCCTGCTGTATTGCCATTTTTAGCAAAAGAATTAAATTTAAATCCATCTGATTTAGATACTATAATGAATAAAAAAAGTGGTGTTTATGGAATTTGCGGGTTTAATGATTTTAGAGATATTGAAGCGCAAATTGAAGAAAATAACGAAAAAGCAAGACTTGCTCTTGATATGTTTTGTTATCGTTTGAGTAAATATATTGGCTCATATTTTGCGATTTTACCTAGAGTCGATGCGTTGATTTTTACAGCTGGTATTGGAGAAAATGATAATATTGTTAGAGCAAAAGTTTGTCAAAGACTAGCACATTTGGGATTTGATATAGATTTAGATAAAAATACACAACTTAGAAATGGTGAGATTAGTAAAAAAGACTCTAAAATTAAAATTTTAATTGTTCCAACAGAAGAAGAATTAGAAATAGCTAAAATTACCACAGAACTTATTAAAAAATAAATAACCTTGAGTTTTAAACTCAAGGTTTGTTTTAAAATGCAGGAACTACAGCACCTTGGTATTTTTCATTGATAAAATCTTTTACTTTTTGACTTTGCAAAGCCTTTATTAAAGCTTTGATTTTAGGATTATCTTTATTATCTTGTGTAGTTACTAAGATATTTGCATAAGGACTTTCTTTACTTTCTATTAAAATAGAATCTTTTACAGGATTTAAATTTGCTGATAAAGCATAGTTTGAATTAATCACTGCAAAATCAACATCATCTAAAGCTCTTGGAAGTTGTGCTGCTTTTAACTCTTTAAATTTGATATTTTTTGGATTATCTTTAATATCAAGTGGAGTTTTTAATGCGATATTTTTAAAACTAACTAGTTTAGTACTAGCGATAATATCTAAAGCTCTGCTTTCATTTGTCGGATCATTTGGTACAGCTATAGTAGCATTTTGTGGAAGATCTTGGATATTTTTATATTTTTTAGAATAAACAGCCATTGGTTCGATGTGAACTTTTGCAACGCTAATTAATTTTGTGCCTTTATTGGCATTAAACTCATCCAAATAAGGTTGGTGTTGGAAGAAATTCGCATCAAGTTCTTTACTATCTGTACTAAGATTTGGTAAAACATAGTCATTAAATTCTTTAATTTCTAATGTGTAACCTTCTTTTTTTAATAAATCTTTAGTTTGTTCTAAAATTTCAGCATGAGGCACAGGTGTTGCACCTACAGTGATAACTTCATTAGCAAATAAACTTGCACCTAAAATTGTGCTTGCAGCGAGCAATTTTAACAATTTCATATTAACTCCTTTTTTATAGTTTTTTAAAATGTTTGATTATATTGTAAAAATATTAATAAGATGAGAAAAGTTTTATTTTTGTTTGTTTTTATATTCTTTAGAAAAGCATTTAAGTTCTTTTATAAATTTTATATAACCACCTTTATACCAACTTTTTTGAGCATTAATAAGGGCTTTTCCAATTTTATAAGAATAAGTATTTTGATTTTTAACACCCTCGCTTTTGTAATCATCATAGCTTGATAAAGGTGGAAGTTTAAGGTAAGGTTTTGTTTTCAAATCTTTTTGGTATTGTTTAGCTAGTTTTGTGTGTTTGTAATAAATCTTTAGTAGAGTAAAAGGTAAAAAAGGAATTTTTTTCTTATTCTTAGTGCACTCTATAAAGGCATAACCTAGTTTGTATGATAAATGATATCTTGTGCGTTGGATGGATTGCTTGTTGTCTTTGTGAAAAGAGCCTATATATTTACTTCCTCCAAGTTTTAACCATTTTTCATAATATTCTTGCCATTTAGGCCATGTTTGATTGCAAAATTTACTATTCCAAAAACGACTGTTGGTGCCACAAGCATGAACTATAGAAGCATTTTGTGTAAGATTTGTAAGATAATGAGTACTTCCCGTGTATTTGTCTTTTAAATTTTTGACTTTAAAGTGATTTTCATAAACCATTAAGGAAAAAATTCCTTGATCTTGCCAATTTTTAGTATTTTGTGAAAGATAGTTATAAATGAATTGATAACACTGTAAAGGATTTGGTATAAGATCGTTAAAGACTAAAATTCCTGTTTGATATACACGCTTATTAAGATATTTTTTTTCTAAAGGCAGTGCTGTGTGAATTAATGTTTTACCTAATCTTGCACCAAAATGATATTTTCTAGCTCTTAATTTACTAAGTTCATCTATACTTTTTAAAAGTAAAACATCAAAATCAAGATAGATAATACTTTCGCATTCATCTAAAAACTTAAAAGCTTCAAATCTTGCAAAAGCCATATGCGTCCATCTTCTTAAGAAAAATAAATTATTAATATCATTTTGATTTTTACTAAGAGTGGTTAAAAAATCTTCTTGAGTAAAAAGAATAAATTTAATTGTTTTATTTTTAACAATTTTTTGCATGATATTTTGATCATTCAAGCTAAAACCATCATGTAAAATGTAAAACACATCTACCTTTTCACCCATAACATCCATGATATTAATGAGCAAGGTTCCTATGGTAAAGCTTGAATTTTTAGTCGCTGCTAGTAAAATACCAAGTTTATGCTTCATTGTTTATCTTTTGGTGATTTTATAAAGAATATTTCCTATAAATTGTATGATTTGCACTAGTATAATTAAAATCACAACAGTTTGAATCATAATATCAGTTCTAAAGCGCTCATAACCATAGCGAATGGCCACATCACCTAAACCACCACCACCAACAGTTCCTGCCATAGCAGAAAAACCAATAATAATAATCAAAATTAAAGTAATACCATTAATAATACTTGGTAAAGCCTCGCTAAACATAACTTTAAAGATAATTTGTGCTTTACTAGCTCCATAAGATCTTGCTGCTTCAATGATAGCAGGATCAATTTCTTTAAAAGCACTTTCTATCATTTTGGCTAAATAAGGTGCAATTCCTATGGTAAGTGGTACTATGGTAGCAGTTGTTCCTATGCTAATACCAATGAGATATTTTGTAAAAGGACTTAAAACTACAATAAGTACTAAAAATGGAAAAGATCTTAAAATATTGATAATAAAATTAAGCACACTGTAAATGCTTTTATTTTCCCATAAGCCACCTTTATCAGTAACAGTAAGCACAATTGCAGGGATAAGCGCGATTAAAAAGGCTAAAAAAGTGGCTGTAAAACTCATATAAAGAGTTTCTAGTAATGCCGGATAAAGTATATTTTCAAAATTTCTTAAAATTGTTTCTAAGTTCATTACACAAGCTCCCAAATAACGCCATTTTCTTGTAAATAATTTAAAACTCTTTCTTGATCTTTAGCTTCTATATTGATCACCAAATTTCCTAAAGCATTGTTGTTTAATTTTTCTATCTTACCCCAAACTATATTAAAATCAATATTTAAACTTCTAGCCATATGAGTGATAATGCTTTGGTTTGCTTTTTCTTTGCAAAAGTATAAGCGCACATTAACTCCATTTAGTGGTAAAAAATCACTTTCCCCTAGAAATTCACGCATTTTTTCACTTGGTTTTAAGAATAAATCTTCGATTTTCCCTTGACCTATGATTTGTCCATGCTCTAGCAATACAGCCTTTTGTGCTATTTGTTTTACTGCCTCCATTTCATGAGTTACTAATACTACACTGATGTTAAATTCTTGATTGATTTTGGCAATAAGTTCTAAAATATTATTTGTAGTATTTGGATCAAGCGCAGAAGTAGCTTCATCACTTAGTAAAATTTTAGGATTTAAAGCAAGGGCTCTAGCTATGGCTACTCTTTGTTTTTGCCCACCACTTAGCTCATTTGGATAAGCTTTGCTTTTAGCTAAAAGTCCCACAAGATCTAAAAGTTCATTAACTCTTTTTTGAATTGTGCTTTTGTCAAAATTATGAATTTCTAAAGGCATAGCTACATTTTCAAATACATTTTTTCTACTCATAAGTGCAAAATGCTGAAAAATCATCCCTATATCTTTTCTAAATACTCTTAACTCTTTTTCTTTTAAAGTAGCTATTTCTTTACCAAAAACTTCCACACTACCGCTTTGATAATTTTCTAAACCATTAATACATCTTAGCAAAGTTGATTTTCCTGCCCCGCTGTGTCCAACAAGAGCATAAATTTCTCCTTCTTTAACTTCTAAAGAAACATCATTTATAACTAATTCTTTGCCATAATATTTTTTAAGATTTTGTATTTTTATCACTTATTAGCCTTCTAAATTAGAAATTTCATCATTGATTTTTTCAAGTTGAGTTTTAATGCTTTCAAGTTGAGTTTTATTTTGCTCAACAACCGCAGCCGGTGCATTAGAAATAAATTTTTCATTTTTCATCATAGCATCTAGCTTGTTAAATTCTTTTTCAAGTTTTGTTTTTTGACTATTAAGTCTATTTAAAACACCGCTTAAATCAAGATCTTGAGTTGGTATAAATACTTCTAAATTCTCGCTTACATCTCTAATGGATTTTTCCAAATTTGTATTGATAAACTCGATGTTTTCACATTTTGCAAGTGTTGAGATGAAATTAGTGTAATTTTTTAACTCAGCCATTAAACTCTCATCGTTTAATTTTATACAAGCTTTTTGAATTTTTGCATTTGCAAGTTCTACTAAGGTTTTTGCACGGCGTAAACTCACTATGCTTTCTATAATGATATTAAATAATTTTTCGATTTTTTCATCTCTAGAATTAAATTTAGGATATTTTGAAATCATTATAGATTCATGAGTTTGGATAGAAGTTTTACTTAACTCATGGTATAAATGCTCGCTAATAAATGGCATAAAAGGATTTAAAAGCTTTAATGCTTCTTTAAAAATACTTCCAAGCTCTTTTATGCTTGATTTTTCAGCCTTACTAAGTTCGATTCCCCAATCACAAAATTCATCCCAGAAAAATCTATACAAAGTATTTGCCGCATCATTAAAGCGGTAATTATCTAAATTTTCTCTTGTTTCTTTTACGCATACTTCAAAACGAGACAGCATGTATTTTGCCAAGTTAGTTTGAATTTTGCTTTTATCTAAATCTTCAAATTTTTCTTCATTTAAAAGTAAAAATTTGCTTGCATTATAAAGCTTATTCGTAAAATTTCTAACTTGTATGAGTTTGTCATTGCTTAATTTTATATCTCTACCTTGGATAGCTAAAAGAGCAAGGGTAAAACGCAAGATATCAGCACTGTATTCATCCACGCTTTGCACAGGATCAATGACATTACCTAAAGACTTACTCATTTTTCTACCTTGCTCATCTTTAACTAAAGCATGCAAATATATATCTTTAAAAGGAAGTTCACCTAAGGCATTAGTGCTTTGAAACATCATTCTAGCAACCCAGAAAAATAAAATATCAAAACCAGTGATTAATAAAGAATTTGGATAAAAATCTTTTAAATCATCTTTATGCCAAAGTGTATTTTTACCCCAGTCTTTATTACCCCAACCTAAAGTACTCATAGCCCAAAGACCTGAAGAAAACCAAGTATCTAAAACATCAGGATCTTGTTTGAAATTAGTGCTTTGGCATTTTGGGCATTGGCTTGGAGTTTCTTCGCTTGCCCATTCATGAGAGCATTCACAGTAATACACAGGAATTTGATGACCCCACCAAAGTTGTCTTGAAATACACCAATCTTTTAAATCTCTCATCCAAGCATTAAAACTATTAATCCAATGTGCAGGGTAGAATTTGCTTCCACCAAGATTAACTTTTTCTATACTTTCTTTTGCGATTTCATTTTTTACAAACCATTGTTTAGAAATATATGGCTCAACCACATTTTTACAACGATAGCAATATCCTACTTGATTAGTATAATCTTCTATTTTTTCAACAAAACCTTTTTCTTGTAATTCTTTTATAATAATATCTCTTGCATCTAATCTTTCTAAGCCTTTAAAATGCAAGCAATGTTCATTTAAAATACCTTTTTCATCAAAGATGGTAATAAATTCAAGTTTATGTCTTAAGCCTACTTCATAATCATTATGATCATGTGCTGGGGTCACTTTTACAAAACCTGTACCAAATTCCATATCTACATGCTCATCAGCAATAATAGGAATTTTTTTATCTATTAAAGGTAAAATGACATTTTTGCCTATTAAATGCTTAAATCTTTCATCGCTTGGATTAACCATCACAGCGCTATCACCAAAATAAGTTTCTGGTCTTGTGGTGGCTACTACGATATATTCTTGAGAATTTTCTAAGAAATATTTTAAATAATATAATTTTCCTTTATTTTCTTTGTGTTCTACTTCTATATCGCTTAATGCTCCATCATGAGTGCACCAATTTACCATGTAATTTCCACGCACGATAAGCTTTTTATCATAAAGATCTACAAAAGCTTTTTTTACTGCATTTACCAAACCCTCATCCATAGTAAAACGCAAACGACTCCAAGCGGGAGTGATACCCAAAATTCGCATTTGCTTAACTATGGTACCACCGCTTTGCTCTTTCCATTCCCATACCTTTTTTACAAATTCTTCTCTACCGAGTTCTTCTTTTTTAATGCCTTGAGCTAAAAGTTGTTTTTCTACAACATTTTGTGTTGCAATCCCTGCATGATCAAGTCCTGGCTGATAAAGAGTTTTGTAACCATCCATTCTTTTATAACGCGTTGTGATATCTTGTAGAGTACAAGTTAGAGCATGACCTATATGCAAAACACCTGTTACATTAGGTGGTGGCATCATAATACAAAAGTTTTTACCTTTTTCTTGAATTTTTTCATTACCATTGATTTCAAAATATCCGCGTTCTTCGCAAATTTTATAATATTCTTTTTCTAGTGATTTATCATACATAATTGCTACCTTGAGAATGAAAATAAATTGTTATGTTAGCTTAAAATTGTTAAAGAAGTTTTGAAATTTAGAAATTAGTTATAAAAACTAATTTCTACTTTACGATTATTTTGTCTTTGAGAATCAGACTTATCTTTAGTAGGATAGGTGTCTTTTCCCAAAGATTCTATTTCTATAACCTCAGTAAAACTAAAGAAATGTTTAGCCACATTCATTGCTCTATTTAATCCTATCATATAGTTTGCAAAAGTACTACCTCTATCGTCTGCATAACCTTGAATTTTAACTCTTTTGAGTATATCTTCTCTTGCTAGATTTTGATTGATTTTTTCAAGTAGATTTTCATTGCTGTATTCACTATATCCATTTCTTTCAAATAAAAATTTCAAATCAGAAATTTTAACATCTACATAATTGTATTTTTTCTTATTTTTAGCAAAAACAATATCTTTATTATATATGCTTAGTTTCATATTGTCATTTGAAAGCATATCGATAAAAATAGTTAAATTGTAATCTTGAGAATTAATTTTAACAGGATTAATCATTTCTTTTAACATATCAACCCTATAATCACTTAAACTTTTTCCATCCAATACATAAACTTTAACAAAATCATTACTTAATCTTGGTTCATATCTGCTAGTTTTACCTTTTGTAATGTATTCTTGCATAGTATTTTTATATTTTGTTGTTTTTTCTTTTTTTATGCTTGTTTGTTTGTTGTTTTCAACGAGAACTTTTTGTTCTTCTTGGGCTACTTTAGGAGTAATAGTTTCATTTTTAGAAACTTCAGCTATATTTGTTTGGGTTGTTGGCGCGACTTCTTGAGTGCTTGTATTTTCATCTATGATAGGATTATTTTGTACTGGAATTTCTTCTTTTAAAGACTCCGGATTTATTTGTTGTGATGGATAATAAGTATTATCACTTATATTATTTCTTTCTTGATTGTATTGAGTACTTGGCGGAGTGTAGCTTTGATAAGAACTACTTTTTTTATAATCATATACATAAGTATTTGAATCATCTTCAAAATACCACATATAAAAACCAATACTAGCGCCTATTAGCACCACAAAAGCTATACTAAAAGCAATAATACTTTTCATTTTTTATCCTTTGTGAAGTCCTCAAAAGGACTTTGATTATTTATAATTTTTAATAGAATTTTCTAAAATTTCACTTGCTTTTTCAATACCTGCAAATTCTTTTACTTTTACCCATTTGTTTGGCTCAAGCATTTTATATGTTTCAAAGAAATTTTTGATTTTATCTAGGCTTGCTTTTGGTAAATCATCTAAACATTTAATATTATCATATCTTGGATCTATTTTACTTACAGGAACAGCAAGTAATTTTTCATCCATACCGCTTTCATCTTCCATTAATAATACCCCTATTAAACGACAAGGAATCACAGCTCCTGCTTGGATAGGGTATTCATTTAATACTAAAATATCAATAGGATCGCCATCATCTGCAAGAGTATTTGGTATAAAACCATAGTTTGCTGGATAAAACATAGCTGAATACATCACGCGATCAACCATGATGGCTCCGCTTTCTTTGTCAAGTTCGTATTTAATGTTTGATCCATAAGGAATTTCAATAACTGCATTAAGTTTATTTGGTACTTCTCCAACTTTGATTTTGCTAATATCCATTTTTTATCCTTTATTTTAATAAATCATTGATTAAATTTTTCATATCGGCTACGATAGCTTCAATACTTCTTTCACCATTGATTACATGGTGGATATTTTCTTTAGTATAAAAATTTGTTATTTCTTCTAAAGGTTCTAAATAAACTTTCATTCTATTATTAAAAACTTCTTCGTTATCATCAGCACCTCTAGCACGCCCTAAAACTCTTTCTCTAGCAACTTCTTCGCTAACTTTAACTTCTATCACACCTTTTAAAATTACTTCACTTTGATTTTTTAATACCTTATCAAACTCAAGCATTTGTTCAACACTTCTTGGATAACCATCTATTAATATAGTATTAGTTGGTGCATTTTTTAAAGCAGTGATGATAGTATTAACTACCACTTCCAAAGGAACCAAATTTCCTTTAGAAATAAAACTATCAATAGTCTTTCCAAGTTCGCTTCCACTAGCCACTTCTGCTCTTAGCAAATCACCTGTAGAATAATGAGTAATGCTTGCATCATCTGCAGCTATGATGCTTGCATCGGTTGTTTTACCACTACCTGGTGCACCTATGATTAAAAATAATTGTTTCATTTAGTATTCTCCCTTAATCTTATACCTAGTTCTCTCATTTGTTCATTGCTTACTTCGCTTGGAGCTTGAGTCATAAGACATTGCGCTCTTTGTGTTTTAGGAAATGCTATAACTTCTCTAATACTTGAAGATTTTGTTAAAAGCATAATAAGTCTATCAAGACCTATTGCTATACCACCATGTGGTGGTGCTCCAAAACTTAATGCATCAAGTAAGAAGCCAA
The DNA here is from genome assembly GCF_025771865.1 of Campylobacter sp. IFREMER_LSEM_CL2090. Lineage (NCBI taxonomy): Bacteria > Pseudomonadati > Campylobacterota > Epsilonproteobacteria > Campylobacterales > Campylobacteraceae > Campylobacter > Campylobacter sp. IFREMER_LSEM_CL2090. The sequence continues at coordinate 25,515 of NZ_JAKMRA010000010.1, read as the reverse complement.
ATTTCTTTCTTTGTTCTTCTTCATCAATATTTAAAAGCTTAAATACTTTTTGTTGGATAGGACTTTTGTGAATTCTTATACTACCACCACCTAATTCTACACCATTTAACACCACATCATGTGCAATAGAATTAATTTCTTCTAAGTCTTGCTCATCAATATTTTTTGGCATAGTAAATGGATGGTGCATTGCAGAATAGCTTCCATCATCATTTTGTTCAAACATAGGAAAATCAATAACCCATAAGAATTCTAATTTATCCTCATCGATAATTTTCATTTCATCGGCAAGGAATAATCTAAATCTGCCCATATAATCAAGCACAGTTTTTTTAATCCCTGCGCCAAAAAATACTACATCACCAACTTCTAATTCACATCTTTGGATTAAAGCATTTAAGTCCTCTTCGCTAAAGAATTTACAAAGTGGGCCTTTAGGACCATCTTCTTTCATTTGTATAAATGCAAGCCCTGCTGCTCCAAATTTACGCACAAATTCTTCAAATCTTTGCATTTGGCGTTTAGAAAAAATCGTATCGCCTTTTGGAACTCTTAAAGCTTTAATACGATTTTTCTTCGTGTCTTTTGCGATATTTGCAAAAATTTCATTATTTGATTTTGCAAAAATATCAATCACATCAATAAATTTCATATCAAATCTTAAATCAGGCTTATCAGAGCCATAATTTTCCATAGCTTCTTTGTAACTCATTTGCCTAAAAGGTATGCTAATTTCTTTTCCGCAAGCTTTGAAAATATCTTTAAGTAAATTTTCTGCCATAGCTATGATATCTTTTTGTTCACAAAAACTCATTTCTATGTCTATTTGAGTAAATTCAGGTTGGCGATCTGCTCTTAAATCCTCATCTCTAAAACATTTTGCAATTTGAAAATATCTATCAAATCCTGAGCACATTAAAAGTTGTTTGAAAAGTTGAGGGCTTTGAGGTAGGGCATAAAATTCACCTTGATGTACGCGTGATGGTACTAAATAATCCCTTGCGCCTTCTGGAGTAGCTTTGGTTAAAATAGGGGTTTCAACCTCTAAAAATCCCATTTTTGCTAAAGAATTTCTTGTTGCTATACAAGCAGTTGATCTTAGAGCAAAATTATCATAAAGTTTTTTGCTTCTTAAATCTAAAAATCTATATTTTAATCTTAATTCTTCATTTACACTTTCATCGCCTATAGCAAAAGGTACTACAGCACTTTCATTTTCAATAGTAAGTTTATTTATAACAACTTCTATTTCTCCGGTTTTTAATTTTGGATTTACAAGTCCTTCACCGCGTGGGCGAATTTTTCCTTGTGCTATTAAAACATATTCATTTCTTACTGATGAAGCTATATTATGTGCTTCTTGATTATCTGCTGGATCGCATACTAATTGTATAAGTCCGCTACGATCTCTAAGATCGATAAAAATTACACCTCCATGATCACGGTAAGAATTTACCCAACCACATAATGTTACTTCCTCGCCAACATTTTGTATGTTAAGCTCTGTATTATAATGAGTTCTCAAAATTTTTCCTTAGCTTAATTTTGTTCAATTTTGTTATTATAGTATTTTATTCTTTTGCTTAGCTAAGTTTTGTTATAATTTTTTTATGAAAAAATGTATCAATATAGAAAAAATTCAAAAAGTAGGCTTATTTTGCAGGTTAAATACAAATTTAAATGAGCAAATTGCTTTTTTAAAAACAATTTTTTTGCAAAAAAATATAGAGCTTGTGCTATTAGATCAGAAAAAAAATAATCTTAAAGATTTACAGAAATTAGATTTTTTAATTTCTCTAGGTGGGGACGGCACGCTTTTGTCTTTATGTAGGCAAGCTTATCAAGCAAAAAAGCCTATTTTGGGTATAAATGCAGGAAATTTAGGTTTTTTAACTGCTTTTTCTTTTAGTGAGGTAGAAAGTTTTTTAAAAGATTTTTTTAAAAGTAATTTTAAAATAGAAAAAGCCAAAATGCTTCAAATAATGCTTTGTAAAAAAAATAAGATTATTAAAAAATTTGCTTTTAATGACGCAGTTTTTTCTCGTGATAATGCTTTAATGGCAAATGTGGAAGTTTTCTTTGAAAATAAACTTTTTAATGCTTATTATGGAGATGGTTTGATTATAGCTAGTTCAAGTGGTTCAACTGCTTATAATATTAGCGCAGGTGGACCTATAGTACATCCTTGGAGTGAAATTTTTGTTCTAACTCCGGTTTGTTCTCATTCTTTAACTCAAAGGCCTATAGTTTTACCTTATGGTTTTGAGCTTGAGCTAAAAGTTGAGCATTGTTTGCTGTATTTAGATGGGCAAGAAGTGATTAATCCTAAAGAATATGATAGAATTCTTATAGGGCTTAGCAAGAAAGAACTTAGTTTTATACATAAAAAAGATAGAGATTATTTCCAAGTTTTAAAAGAAAAGTTAAATTGGGGTAAGTGATGATAGAAAGTATTTTAATCAACGAAAATTTAGGTTTTAAACAAGCAAAATTAGACTTAGAAGCGGGACTTACTGTCTTTACTGGTTTAAGTGGTGCTGGAAAGTCTGTGCTTTTTAAGGCCATTTTGGCAGCTTTTGCTTTAAGTGAGAGCGAAGCTAAAATGGTGGAAGTTTTGTTAAATGATGAGCTTGAATTAGATGAGTTTGGCATTGAAAATGAAGAATTAAATGTATTTAAACTTTTAAAAGATAAAAGCTCGCGTTATTTTGTCAATAATCAACTTATTTCAAAAAAGAATTTAGCCTTACTTTCTAAGAAATTTGTAAAATATCTTTCAGCTAAGGAAAATAATGAGTTTTCAAATGAAAGATTTTTAAACTTACTTGATTTTATGCAATCAAAAGAAGATAAGAAATTTAAAGATTTTTTAAATGAATATAAAAATGTTTATAAAGAATATATAGAAAATAAAATTAAATTAGAAAAAATTCAAGAAGAAGAAAAAAAGGTAGAAGAATTAAAAGAATTTACAAACTTTGAAATACAAAAAATCCAAAGTATTAACCCAAAAATAGGCGAATTTGATGAGTTGATGAGTTTAAAAAAAAGGCTTTCTAAAAAAGACAAAATTGATGCAGCTTGGAACAGGGCAAGCAAAATTTTTGAATTAGAATCAGCAGTGATTGAAGCTTTGCAAATTAGTGATGTTGATAGTTCATTTTTTTCAGAGTGTTTAAATGAACTAAGGGTGGTGTGGGAAAATCAAAGTTTTGATGATTTTGATTTTGATATAGAAGAAGTGCTTGATAGGATAGAAAAACTTTCTTCTTTGATTTCAAAATATGGAAGTATAGAAGAAGCTTTAGAAGCTTTAGAGAAGAAAAAAGCAGAATTAGCTCATTATGAAAATTTAAGTTTTGAAAAAAAAGAATTAGAAGAGAAAGTGCAAAATGCTAAAATACTTTTAGATGAGAAAAGCCAAAAATTAAGTACTTTGCGCAAAAAAAGATTAAAAGAGCTTGAGAAATTACTTAATTTTTATCTTGAAAAACTTTATATGAAAGAGATTAAATTAGAGCTTAAAGATTGTGCTTTGAGTATTTTAGGTAAAGATGAAGTGAATTTAAATATAAATGAAGCTAGTTTGAAAAATTTAAGCTCAGGTGAGATAAATCGTTTAAGACTTTCTTTTATCGCAACTGAATGCAATGTTACTAATAAAGCTAGTGGGATAATATTTTTAGATGAAATTGATGCAAATTTAAGTGGTAAAGAAGCAATGAGTATAGCTGAAGTTTTAAAAGAGCTTGCTAAGTTTTATCAAATTTTTGCAATTTCACACTTACCACAGCTTTCATCAAAAGCAAGTAATCACTTCCTAGTAGAAAAAATAGGAAATGAAAGTAGGGTAAGAAAGATAGAAAAAGAAGAAAGAGTAAAAGAACTTGCTAGAATGGTAAGCGGGGAAAATATTACCCAAGAAGCTTTAGAATTTACTAGAACTTTGCTTTAAAAACAAAAAGTAAATTTCAATATGATATAATTAGTTTTTTAAAATTATTTAAAGAGAGTGTTTTACCATGGAAGAAAAAATTTTAATCATTGATGATAATAAAATGCTAACTAAACTTTTAGCAAAAAAAGTAGAAAATACTTTAGGATTAAAGGTAGATGTTGCTTTTGATATGAATAGTGCAAAAGATTTATTGAAAAATGATTATTTTATGGCTTTTGTAGATCTTTGTTTACCAGATGCTCCTAATGGTGAAGTGGTTGATGTAGTTTTAGAAAAAAATATCCCCGCTATTGTTCTTACAGGAAGTAATGACGGACAAACTCGTAAAAAATTTATGGAAAAAGATATTATTAATTATATTCAAAAAGAAAGTGAAGATTGTATTAATGAAATGTTAAATTCTATTAGAATGCTTCAAAAAAATAATAAAACTAAGATAATTTTAGCAATTGCAAATGTAACTTTACGCGCAGAAATGAAGAAAAACTTAAACAATCAGCTTTTTAATGTTTTAGCAGCAGCTCATGGAGAAGAGGCACTAAGTTATTTAAGTGATCATCCTGATACAAAATTAGTAATTTGCGATGCTACTATGCCGGTAATTAATGGGGAAGATTTACTTGTAGAAATTCGCTCAAAATATTCTAAAATAGAACTTGGTGTGATTATGGTTGGGGATAAAGATGATGCATTAGAAGCAAGAGCTTTTAGAAAAGGTGTGAATGATTATGTGATTAGACCTTTCCAAAAAGAATCACTAAATTGTAGAGTAAATAATTGTTTAGATTATATGCAAAAATGTGTTTTGCTAGATGAGTATAGTTTAGGTAAAGATTTATTAACAGGACTTGATGATTATGCTACTTTTGAAAAAAGATTTTTAGATTATTTAGAAGATATACAAGAAAATGAAGAAATGGCGTTGGCTTTGATTGATATTGATAATCTTGCAACAATTAATTATGAATTAAGTTATGATTGCGGTGATGGAGTGATAAAATATACAGCCGAAAAGATTAAAGATCAAATTCGTGGTATGGATTTAGCTACTAGAATTGAAGATGGTAAATTCTACATTGCTTTAAAAAATATAAGCAATAAAGAGGCTTTAAAAGCTTTTTCAAATATAAGAGTTAATATTTCCAAAGAAAGCGTTTTGATAGCTTTAGACGAGGTTGATTATAGCATCTCTGTGGGGGTTGCTTTTGGTAGTAAAGGAAGCCAAATGCAAGATTTGTTCAATAACGCACAAAAGGCATTAGATTTAGCTAAGGCTAATGGAAAAAATAGGGTAGAGGTATGTTTTTAGATTGTGATTTTAGTGAAAAAATCATAGATACTCATTGTCATCTAGATAGCCAAGCTTATTTTGGATATTTAGATGAGATGTTAACGCATGCATTTGAAAATGGTGTAGATAAAATCATTATACCAGGTGCAGATATAAAAGATCTACCAAGAGCAAGAGAGATAGCACATACTTATGATAATGTGTATTTTTCTTGTGGGGCGCATCCTTATGATATAGATGATTTTGATTTAGAAGTTTTAAAAGAATTTATAGATGATAAAAAATGTATCGCAGTGGGTGAGTGTGGACTTGATTATTATCGTTTAAATACTAATGATGATACTATTAAAACAAGACAAAAAGAAGTTTTTATAGCTCAAATACAACTAGCCATTGAATATAAAAAGCCATTGATTGTGCATGTGCGTGAAGCTAATGAAGACAGCTTTAATATTCTAAAAACATACTCAAAAGAATTGCAAGGCGGTGTTTTGCATTGCTTTAATGCAAGCGAGCTTTTACTTCAACTAGCAGATGAAGGATTTTATTTTGGTATAGGCGGGGTTTTAACTTTTAAAAATGCAAAAAAATTAGTGGAAATTTTACCTAAAATTCCAAAAGATAAACTTGTTTTGGAAACAGATGGGCCTTATTTAACTCCAGAACCACATCGTGGTAAAGTAAATGATCCTATTTTAACGCATTTTGTAGCACAAAAAATATCTGATCTTTTAAAATTATCTAAAGTTGAAGTAGTAAAACTTACGAATTTAAATGCTAATCGTTTGTTTTTTCAAGGTTTATAATGAAAAAAAACTTTATATTTTTTATATTAGTATTATTATGCTTAAATGCTAAAGCCTTGCAGGTAACTCCTGAATATTATACTCAGCAAGCTCAAATTCTAAGAAATTTAGACATAGAAGCAAGCTATCTTAGTGATATGTTATTTTTAGAATTTAAAGAATCTTCTTTAAATATGCATTCTAAAACTTTAGTTGATACTATGAGAGAATTTTATAAAATCACTCCAATTATCCGTAAAATTTTAGAAAAAGAAAATATTCCTCAAGAATTTTTATATTTGGCAATTGTAGAATCTGGTTTAAAAATTCATAGTGTTTCTAGAACTAAAGCAGTAGGTGTTTGGCAGTTTATGAAGCCAACAGCACAAACTTTAGGTTTAAGAATAGATCCTTATGTTGATGAGAGAAGAGATTTAGTCAAATCAACTTATGCAGCCATTGCTTATTTAAAGCAATTAAAAGAGCAGTTTGGAAAATGGTATTTAGCAATTTTAGCTTATAATTGTGGTGATGGTAAATTACGCCAAGCTATAAAAAAAGCAAAAAGTGATGATTTAAGAATCTTGCTTGATCCTGATAAAAAATATTTACCATTGGAAACTAGAATTTTTATTAGAAAAATTCTTACTATGGCATTTTTGGCTAATAATAATGATTTTTTGATTTCACAAGATAGTGCTTTGCTTAATTATGCTCTATCGAGTGAAGTTAAAAAAATACCTGTTCCGCCAAGTGTTTCTTTAAGAGAGCTTGCTAAAGTGGCTAAGATGTCTTATAATGAATTTAAGCGTTATAATCCACATTTTAATTATGACTTTACTCCGCCTGATAAAAAAGATTATTATATGTATATTCCTTTAAGCAAAAGTGTGGCTGTAGAAAATGCATTAGAGAATGTAAAGCTAGCTAAAGTGGATACAACTATCCCACATACAAAAATTTATATAGTAAAAAAGGGTGATAGCCTTTATACTATTGCAAAAAAACATAAAATTAGTGTTGAAAGCATTAAAGAATATAATAAAATCAAAGGAAACTTGATTAATATTAATCAAAAACTTGTGTTAAAAATTAAGGAGAATAACAATGCAAAAATCAAAACTACTCAAAAATTACCAAAAAACTCTCATACAAAAGTCGTTAGTCGTTAGTTGTGTAGGGGTTTTATTTAGTGCTTGTAGTATGGTGCCTATTAGCACACCTACTGTGTATTATCCAGAAAGAGATTTTAAAAGTATAAAGCATAATAATACAGGCTTAAAAGGCACTATGAAACCTTATACTATTAATGGTAAAACATATTATCCAACCGTAGTAGAGGTAGGTGAGACTGCTGATGGTATAGCTAGTTGGTATGGACCGGGCTTTCATGGTAAAAAAACTTCCAATGGTGAAACTTATGATCAACATGCTTATACAGCAGCTCATAAAACTTTACCTATGAATACTATAGTAAAGGTAACTAATTTAAAAAATCATCGTCAAACTACCGTAAGAATAAATGATAGAGGACCTTTTGTAGCAGGTAGGATTATAGATTTATCTAATATGGCCGCAAGAGATATTGATATGATTCAAGCAGGAACAGCTCCTGTAAGACTTGAAGTAATTGGTTTTGGAACAAGTGCAAATTCAGGTTCAGTGCATACTAATTCTAATTTAGGTAGCAGTGGGGAGATTGCTGATAGTGGCCATATTTTCCAAGGTGGAGCTTTTATGGTGCAAATTGGGGCATTTAGAAATAAAAGTGGCGCAGAGTTAATAGCAAGTAGATATAAAAATTATAATTCTTATACTTCAACAATACAAACAAGTGCTAAAGATGGTTTACATAGAGTATTTTTAAAAGGCTTTAGAAGCGAGCAAGAAGCAAGGGATTTTGTTGATGGTGGTTCTTTTCCCGGTGCGTTTATAGTAAGAGAGTAAAATTATGATAGAGCTTATTTTTTTAGATGTAGATGGTTGTCTAACAGATGGTAAAATCATCTACACACAAAATTATGGTGAAATTAAAGAGTTTAATGTAAAAGATGGTGCAGCAATTGAGGCTTGGCAAAAGCTTGGCAAAAAAGTTGCTATTATTACAGGCAGGACTAGCGAGTGTGTATATTTTAGAGCTAGAGATTTAAAAATTGATCTAGTATATCAAGGTATTAGTGATAAATTAACTTGCGCTAAAGAAATTTTAGAAAAATTAAATTTAGACTTTTCTCAATGTGCTGCTATTGGGGATTATTATAATGATATGAGCTTACTTGAAGCAGTTGCTTATAGTTTTAAGCCAAAAGATGCGCATAAGGCTTTAAAAACTGATAAAGTTTTAAACAGAAAAGGTGGTAATGGAGCAGTGAGTGAGATGATAGAAATTTTAATTGAACATAATAATATGCAAGCTCAATGGGATAAACTTTGGCGATAAAAATTTTTGCTATATTAATGAGTTTATTTGCCTTTGTTATGGTGATTTTAAGTACTCAAGATCCTTATTTGTTTGCAATAAAACCGCAAAAGGTAGATGTGGCAAATATGCAAGCTTTTGATGTGCTTGATTATGAGCTTAATACATCTGTTACAAAAGCTAGCTATCAAGCAAGTCGTTGGGTAAAATACCAAGATAAAGATATTTTTGATGATTTTAAAGTGCAAGCACTTGATTATAATTTAAGTTCGGATTTATTAGTAAGAAATGATGAAAAATCCATTTTAGAAGGTAATGTAAGTTATTTTGATCAAAATCAAACTTCTATTTTTACTCAAAAAGCAATTTATGATATGAAAAATAAAATTTTATTTTCCAATGAAAAATTTAAGGCATATATAGGGTTAAATGAGGTTTTTGGGGATAATTTTTTATATGATGTGAGTCAAAAAGAATTAAAAATTCAAGGAATAAAAGCATGGTTTTTAGAGCAATAATTTTTTTGTGTTTGTTAAATTTATTTGCATTTAGTGCTCAAAAAATAGAAGTTTATGCTAAAGATTTTTATTTGGATGAGAAAAATGAAACGAGCATATTAACCGGTGATGTGGAAGTAAAAAAAGGTAAAGATATTTTAAATTCGCAAAAATTAGTCATTTATATGAAAAATAAACAACCCATTAAGTATATAGCTACTAAAGATGCTAAATTTAAAATTATGATGAAAGATAAGATTTATCATGGAAGTGGTGATGAGTTTGTTTATAATGTAGCTAAAGATACATATGAAATTAATGGTAATGCAAAAATTATAGAAGTGCAGTCAAAAAAAGAGCTTATAGGTGATAAAATTATAGTAGATAGAAAAAATATGACTTATAGAGTAGTTAGTAAAGATAAAAAACCTGCTAAATTTGTATTTGAAGTAAAAGAATGATATTAAATGCTAAATTTTTAACTTCTGCTTCTAAAATAAATGAAGCTCCACAGCCTATATATACTGAAATTGCATTTTTAGGCCGCTCTAATGTAGGAAAAAGTTCTTTGATTAATACTCTTTGTAAGAATAAAAATTTAGCAAAAAGTTCTTCAACTCCGGGCAAAACCCAACTCATTAATTTTTTTGAAGTTGATTGTAAAAAAGATGAGGATAAATTTAAATTGATGTTTATTGATTTACCTGGTTTTGGCTATGCTAAAGTGAGCAAAAAAACTAAGGCTATTTGGAATAAAAATTTAGATGAGTTTTTAAAAGAGCGTAGTTCTATCAAACTTTTTATTCATCTAATAGATTCAAGACATGAAAATTTAGATATTGATGCAAATTTGGATTTGTATTTAGATTCTTTTATTAGAGCTGATCAAAAAAAAATAATAGTTTATACAAAAGCAGATAAGCTCAATCAAAGTCAAAAAGCAAAAATTTTAAATGTAAATAAAAATGCCATTTTAGTTTCAAATTTGAAAAAAAGTGGTATTGATAAATTAGAACAAAAAATTATTTTAGAGAGCTTAGGTTTTAATGAGGAGTAGAAATTTAGTAAAAAATAGATTTGATTTTTCTTATTTATTTTTTTATTTATCTTTGATTTTTTATCAAGTGCTAAGCTCTGTTTATTATTGGATGCCTCCTTTGTTTGGCGTGTTTTTTTGTTATATGATAGTGCTTTTAAAAGAAAAAGAAAGAACTCTTAATAAGCTTGATTTTAGATGGTATTTTTCTTTGTTTTATCTTTTATTAATTGATATTATCCATGGATTTTATCTTTTTAGTTCTTGGATAGCTTTTTTTGTTTTTTATCATCTTTTTGTTGATTGGTTTAAAAGTAAATTAAAACTAGGCCATTATTTGCTCGTTATATTTACCTTTTGTGCTTATATTTTTATCTATCTTTTTGATGTATTTTTGGCGTATTTAGATAATAGTCAAATTTTAAAATTTGGTATTGAATATCTATGGTTTTTTGTCGTTGAAGCTTTGATTTCTTTTGTTATTTTTAAAGGGAAAATCTAATATGCGTATGCGTTTGGTGATGGGATTTATAGCTTGTTTTTTTATACTTTTACTTGCTAGAGTGTATTATATAAGCATTAAATCTAATGTTTATTATGAAGAAATAGCTAAACAAAATGCCATTAAAACGCAATTTTTAGCACCTGTAAGAGGGCAAATTTTAGATGTTAAAGGTAGGCCCTTAGCAGTAAATAAATTAGGTTTTTCAATCTCTATAAAGCCATATTTGTATATAAAAAAGAAAAACAGAAATCTTTTAGAGCAGGAATTGCAGGTTATAGTAGATGCTTTTCCTGATTTAAACATAACTAAATTAAAACGAAATTATATAAAAGCAGATTCTTATTATAATCAAGATTATATAGAAGTAGTTCCATTTATAGAATATGATGCTATGATTAAGCATTTTACTAAGCTTAATTTGCGTGAAAATATGCAAGTTAAATCTACTACTCAAAGATTTTATCCTTATGATGCTTTAGCTAGCCATGTTATAGGTTATGTTGGAAAAGCAAATTTAAACGATATGAATGAAAATGAAATTGCAAGATTAACTAGCTATGTAGGGCGTAGCGGTATAGAGCGTTCTTATAATGAAATTTTGCAAGGTCAAAAGGGTGAAAAAGTTAGCAAAGTAAATGCGTTAAATAAAGAAATAGAAGAACTTTCTTATAAAAAACCTACTTCAAGTAATATCACTTTAAGCATTGATCTTGATTTGCAAGAATACTTGGCTAGTATTTTTGAAAATTTAGCAGGCGCTGCTATAGTAATGGATGTAAAAAGTGGAGCTATTTTAGCAGCGGGTAGTTTTCCTGAATATAATCTCAATCCTTTTGTTACCGGTATTAGTCAAGAAGAATGGGATAAACTTTCTAATGATTTAAACCATCCTTTTACTAATAAACTCATTAATGGTCTTTATCCTCCAGGTTCAGTTATAAAAATGGGAACAGCTTTAGCATTTTTAGATAGTGGAAAAGTGAATGAAAATCATAAATATTTGTGTGATTCTAACTTTGAACTTGGTGGTAGAAAATTTAGATGTTGGAAGGCTATAGGTCATGGTTATGTAGATATGACAGATGCTATTAGAGAAAGCTGTGATGTATATTTTTATAAAGGAGCTTTGGAGGTTGGTATTGACATTATTAGTTCTGTTTTTGAAAGAATAGGTTTTGGTGCAAAAACAGGAGTGGATTTACCTAATGAATTTATAGGAACGGTTCCTAATAGAATTTGGAAAAAAGAAAAATACAATCAATCTTGGTATCAAGGTGAAACTTTAAATACAAGCATAGGTCAAGGTGATTTTCTTGCTACTCCTATGCAAGTGGCTAAATTTACAGCTATGATTGCTACGGCTAAAAATATCACACCGCATTTTTTACATAGCATTGATGATAATGTTACTAAGGTAAATTTTGACAATAATGAAAGTGTTTTTACGACTTTTGAATTATCAAAACTTCCACTTTTAAGGCGTGCGATGTATGAGGTGGCCAATGTTGATGGTGGAACTACAGCAAGATTTTTAAGAAATTCTCCTATTACTATAGCAGCCAAGACAGGAACAGCTCAAGTAGTTGGAATTTCCCAAAGTGAAAAAAAGCGTATTAAAGAAGAGGATTTAGAGTATTTTTTAAGATCTCATGCTTGGATTACTTCTTATGCGCCTTATGAAAAACCTCAATATGTAGTAGTAGTTTTAATCGAACATGGAAAAAGTGGTAGTAGCGCAGGCGGACCTGTACTTGCTAAAATTTATCAAAAACTTATAGATTTGGGTTATATTGATAAAAAATATATTAAGAAAAAAGCTAAATGATTAGCATTCCATCGCCATAAGAATAAAAACGATATTTGTTTTTTATAGCTTCATGGTAAAGTTCTAAAGTTTTTTCTCTACCTATAAAAGAGGCCACAAGCATAATAAGAGTTGATTTTGGTAAGTGAAAATTAGTGAGTAAAAAATCAAGTCTTTGTGGGGTATTTTGTGGGTGTAAAAACAAATCACAAAAACCTTCTTTTAATTTTTTTCTATGATAATACTCTATACAACGAGTAACTGTGGTGCCTACACCAAGTATTTTTTTAGAAGAATTAATCAAAGCACAAGTTTCATCATCAACATAGAAAAATTCTGAATGCATTTTATGCTCGCGTATATCTTCGCATTCTACACCTTTAAAAGTTCCCGCACCAACATGAAGTGTGATAGTATGGATATTATGATTTTTTTTAAGTTCTTTTATCATTGCTTCGTTAAAGTGCAAGCTTGCAGTGGGTGCAGCAACCGCACCTTGATTTTTGGCAAAAATGCTTTGATAGTTAATGTTATCTTGTGCTTCATCTGCTCTTTTAATATATGGTGGTAAAGGTATATGGCCTATTTTTTCTAAAATTTCAAAAACTTCATGATGATTGAATTTTTTTTCATCATTAAAAAATTCTACTTCTCTTGTGCCATCATCGTGTAATTTTTTGATTTTAGCTTTTAAAGAATTTTCAAAATATAAAATTTGTCCTTCTTTAACCTTGCCACGAATTTGAACTAAAAAATCATTATTTTTTAAAGGGTGATTAATGAAAAGTTCTATTTTGCTACCACTTTCTTTAAATCCATAAATTCTTGCTTTTATTACTTTAGTGTCATTAAAGATAATTTCACAAGGTGGTAAAATTTTAGCTAAGTCCTTAAAATGTAAATGTAAAATTTGATCTTTACATCTTTCATAAACTAAAAGTTTAGCATTCTCCTTGGGTAAGATAGGAAAATTTGCTATAAGTTCATTAGGTAAATCATAATCATAACTAGAAAGCAAAAGATCTTTATCAATCGTTTTCATCATTTTCTTTTTGACTAGGATTAACTTTTTTGGCTATGTAAATAGAAATTCCATAAAGTCCGCACAAAGGAACGGCCATTAAAAATTGTGAGATTATATCAGGTGGTGTCATCATAGCTGAAAAAACAAAAATCACTAAAACTGAAACCCTAAAGTGTTTTTTTAAAAATGCATCATCAATAAGTCCAAGTTTGGCAAAGAAAAAGGTTATCACAGGCATTTCAAACGCTAAACCAAAGGCAACTACAAGTTTAGTAAAAAATCCCACATATAAGCCTATGCTGATTAAAGGTTTAAAATCTTGAGTTTGCACCCCAAAATCAATTAAAAATTTAAAAGCCAAAGGTATGACTATATAATAACAAAATAAAGCTCCAAGCGCAAACATAATGCTAGCAAAGCTTACAAAAGGCACTACTAATCTTTTTTCATTATCATAAAGTCCTGGTGCTACGAATTTCCAAAACTGCCAAAAAATAACCGGTAAAGAAATCAAAAAAGCTGTAAAAAATGAAACTTTCATTGCAGTAAATAAAGGCTCTTGTAATTCAACGAAAGTCATTTGTTTTGAAATTTCAGGTAAAGCTGCTTCAACGGGTGCTTTTAGTATATCTATGATATAACTATTAAAACTAAAGCATACAAAAAACATTACAACAACACAAGCTACGCTTATAAATAATCTTTTTCTAAGTTCTACTAAATGTGGTTTTAATTCTTCAAACATTCTTAGCTTTCCATTTTTTGAGTATTTTTTTCATCTTTTTGAGTTTTTTCTTCTACACGCGAAAGTTCTTGTATATCTTTTTCTAAATCATTAATTTCACTTTTTAACTCTTTGGTATTATTTAAAATATCTTCTTTGAGTTGATCAAATTCTTCAAAACTCAGTTTTTTTTTGATATTTTCGTTAGTTTGTGAAAATTCATCTTTGTATTTTTGTGCTTCATCTTTTAACTCTGCTATTTTTAATTCTTTATTGATACTTGCTTTTGCTTCATCAATATTACTTTTAATGGCTTTTAAAATTTTTGCAATTTCAACTATAGTTGAAGGTAGTTTTTCAGGCCCAAGAACTAAAATAGCTATAACTAAAATAACTAAAATTTCTCCAAAACTCATTATTTTATCTTCTTTCGCTTAAATATATAGTTTGCATTTTACATAAAAATACTTAAAAATACTATTACTTTTATAATATTAATATATAAAGATATATTGATATATTAATATATTTTTGTTATGCTTATTTTAAAATGAAATGGAGTAAAAGATTATGGAAAAGTTATTTTTTATTTTTAAAGATTTTTTGATTTTATTTGTTGAAATTTCTATTTTATTTATATTAGTTAGCATGCTTATTGCTTATCTTAATGAGCGTTATGCTAAATTTTTCAATGAACATTTAAAGAAAGATTCTTTTGTAAGTTATATAAAGGCTATTCTTTTGGGTAGTTTAACTCCCTTTTGTTCATGTTCAAGCATACCACTTTTAAATGCATTTTTAAAAGCTAAAGTACCACTTGGAGTATGTATAGCTTATTTGATAACTTCGCCTTTAATTAATCCTATTATAGTAGTGATGTTTGTAGTAAGTTTTGGCTTAAAAATCTCTTTATTTTATGTGGGATTTTTATTTAGCGTGATTTTATTTATTGCTTTTTGTGTTTCAAAAATAAACACTCAAAGATTTTTTAATGAAGACTTTTTAAAAAATGATTTAGAACAAACTTCAAAGTGTTGTTCTAATGATACTTCTAAAAGTTTATGCTGTGAAAAACCTAGTTCTATTTTTGTTAAAAATTCTAAAATTAGCAGTAAAATTTTAAAATTTAAGACTAAAACAAAAGAAAGTAAAATCAAAATATTATTTATGCAAAGCTTTAATGAATACAAAAAAATTCTGCCATATATTATTATTGGTATGGGTATTGGGGCTTTTATACACGGCTTTTTTCCACAAGATTTTTTTCAAAATTATATGAAAGATTATGGGGTATTGGGTGTATTTATAGCAGCATTTATAGGGGTTTTGCTTTATATGAATTGCACTACTATGATTCCTGTAGCACTAGCTTTAACTACCAGTGGAATTCCGCTAGGTATAATGATGAGTTTTTTAATAGCAGGAGCAGGGTGTTCTTTACCTGAGCTTATTTTGCTTAAAAGAATTTTTAAAACAAGCTTTTTGTTTTTATTTGCAGGTATGATTGTTTTTATTGCAATTAGTTTTGGACTTTTAATGTTTTTTATATAAGGAATTTTATGCAAGAATTTTTAAAAATAACAAGTGCAATTAACGATGAAAGTAGGATTTTAATCCTAGCTTTTTTACAAAAATATGGAAAACTTTGTGTGTGTGATTTGCAAAGCTCTTTAAATATGAGTCAATCAAGGCTTTCAAGACATTTAAAAATTTTAAAAGAAGCTAATTTTTTAGAAGTAGATAGACAGGGTGTTTGGGCGTATTATGGAGTAAAAGAAAATTTAAATAATTTTTGCAGCGATATATTAAAAAATATCAATGAACTTTCTATAAAACTCCCTGAATTTAAAAGAATTTCTTGTGAATGCAAAGCTTAAGTGCTAATATACAAAGCTAGTTCATCGCTTAAAAGATAATTAGTATTATAAAAAATTCCATTTTTATATACTAATTTCCCTTTTTTGCTAAGAAATATTGCTTTTTCTTTTTCTAAAGGTTCTAGCTTTGTTTCATCCACTCCTATAATGCTTCTAAGTCCTAGAAAAATATGCTCTAAACACAAATCTTTTGAATTTAAATTTTCAACCTCCCTAAAACAGGGATTTGCTATATAATCTTTTAAACTTTTTTTAGTATAAAATCTTTGATTTTTTGAAAATCCTACTGCACTTAAACCACATCCTATATAGTCTTTTCCTTGCCAATAAGCAAGATTATGTTTGCAAATTTGTCCAAAATTACTGATTTCATATTGTTTATAACCAAGATTTTCAATTGCTTTGATAAAATGTTTTGCAAGGCGTGGAGCGTTTTTTTTATAATGAAATTTTTTAGCAAATCTTGTCTTTTCTTCTATAGTTAAATTATAAGCACTCACATGGCTAATATCAATTAAAGCGAGTTTAGAAATTTCATAATCAAGCATTTTACTATCATCGAGTTTTGTATCATAAATTAAGTCTAAATTTATATTATTAAATCCTGCTTTTTTTGCATTTTCTATACTTGTAAAAATGCTTTTTTGATCATGAATACGCCCAAGGAATTGTAATTTTTTTTCATGAAAACTTTGCACCCCAAAAGAAATGCGGTTAAAACCTAAATTTTTTATCTCTTTAAGCCAAGAAAAATTGCTTGAGTTAGGATTTGCTTCTATGCTTATTTCATTATTTTTTTGTAAATAACTTTGCAAAAAAATAAAAATTTTTTCATAAAAATTAACACTCATTAAACTAGGAGTACCACCGCCTATAAAAATAGTTTTTATGGAATTTTTATCAAGCTTGAAAAAATCTAATTGATATTTTATATCTTGCATTAATGCGTTTAGATAATCTTTTTCAAAATCTTTTTTTTTAAGTGAAGTAAAAGAACAATAAAAACATTTACTTTCGCAAAATGGTATATGTATATATAAATGCATAAAACTTCTTTAAAATGTGATTATAAATTCGTATTTTTTTGTTAGAATTATATTATTAAAAAGTCAAGGATAAGAAAATCATGGAAAAAGAAAAAAAATATAGGCCAAATGTAGCCGCAATAGTGCTATCATCAGCTTATCCTTTTGAATGTAAAATTTTACTCGCTAAACGCAATGATATGGAAAATATATGGCAGTTTCCTCAAGGTGGAATAGATGAGGGAGAGGATGCTAAAAGTGCGTTATTTAGAGAATTAAAAGAAGAAATAGGTACAGATGAGATTGAAATTTTAGCCGAACATCCTGAATGGATTAGTTATGATTTTCCACCTAAGGTTGCACAAAAAATGTATCCTTATGATGGTCAAAATCAAAAATATTTTTTAGTTAGATTAAAAAACAAAGCTATTGTTAATCTAAATACTAAAAATCCTGAATTTGATGCTTATAAATTTGCTTCATTAGAAGATGTGTATGATATGATTAATCATTTTAAAAAGCCTATATATATTAGGGTTTTAAAATATTTTAAAGAAAGGGGGTATATTTAATGCTGGTCGTACAAAAATATGGGGGAACGAGTGTAGGAACGCTTGAGCGTATTGATGAAGTTGCTAAAAGAGTGGCAAAAAGTAAAAAAACTTGCGATAAATTAGTTGTAGTAGTTTCTGCAATGAGTGGAGTTACTAATGAGCTTATTGATTTTGCACATCATTTTAGTAAAAATCCTTCAGGTCGTGAGATGGATATGCTTTTAAGTAGTGGTGAGCGTGTAACTTCATCTTTACTTGCTATTGCATTAAATGAAATGGGTTTAAAAGCTACTGCATTTTCCGGACGCAATGCAGGGATTATTACAGATGATGTTTATACTAAAGCAAGAATTGAACACATTGATACTACAAATATCAATAAAGCTTTAGATGAGGGGTATATTGTAGTAGTTGCTGGCTTTCAAGGTATCGACAAAATGGGTAATGTTACTACTTTGGGTCGTGGTGGAAGTGACTTAAGTGCAGTTGCATTAGCAGGAGCTTTAAATGCTGATTTGTGTGAAATTTATACTGATGTAGATGGGGTATATACTACCGATCCTAGAATTGAGCCAAAGGCTAAAAAGCTAGATAAAATTTCTTATGAAGAAATGCTAGAGCTTGCAAGTTTGGGAGCTAAAGTTTTACAAAATCGCTCTGTAGAGCTTGCTAAAAAATTAAATGTAAAATTAGTTACTAGAAGTAGCTTTAATGAAAATGAAGGGACGATCATTACTAAGGAGGAAAATATGGAACAAGCTTTGGTTAGTGGTATAGCACTAGATAAAAACCAAGCAAGGGTTACTTTAAGAAATATTGATGATAAGCCAGGAATTGCTGCTGAAATTTTTGGAACTTTGGCAAATGAAAATATCAATGTAGATATGATTATCCAAAATGTAGGTGTAGATGGAGCTACAAATTTGGGCTTTACTGTGCCTGAAAACGAGCTTGATTTAGCAACTAATGCTATGAAAAAAGTTTTAGGTGCTAATGCTAATATAGAAACAGATAGTGCAGTGGTAAAAGTTTCAGTTGTGGGTGTGGGTATGAAATCACATTCTGGAGTAGCTTCAGCAGCTTTTAAAGCATTGGCAAATGAAAATATTAACATACAAATGATTTCTACAAGCGAAATTAAAATTTCAGTCATCGTGCATGAAAAATATGGCGAATTAGCTGTAAGAGTATTGCATGAAGTTTATAAACTAGATGTATAAATGAGCAATAGTTTTTTAAAATTTACCCTAGAGCAAATCCGAGAAAATGGCACTTATACAAGTTGGTTAGAAGAAAGGCGTCTTGAATGGTCGCCTTTGATAGCTTCTAAATTAGCTTTGCTTTTACAAGGTTATACTTTTATTGTGATTACTGATGAGCAAAGAGCTTGGTTTGAAGAGTATTTTTTAAGCCAAATCAATGCTAGTACCACAAGACCTTTAGTGCCTTTTGTGTCTTTAAAAGGAATTTATAATAAGGCTTGCAATACCCAAGAAGATATAGATTTGCTAAATGATCTTTTAAGTATTTCTTTTCCTAATGGTTATGCTTTTTTTTATATAGGAACTAATACAGGATTTAAATTTAAAATCGCCAATTCTAAAGCAGAAAGTATGCTTTGGCTTTTTGATGAGCAATTGCAAAATAGCTTTTATCTTTCCTCACGCGATAAGGAATTAGACTATAAACTTATTTCTTTATATAAAGTATTTGAGCAAAGCTTAGAGGCTGTGCTTTTTTCTAAGGTAGAAATTTGAATCTAAGAAATAAAATCATTATCCATAATGATTTTGAACTAATGCAAGAAAAGCTCACAGAAGAATATGGAACAAAAAATCTTAGATTTTTCATACCTAAAAACCCTGATTTAGAATTAAGATTAAATGACTTAACTTATGACAAAAACGCTCAAGCAACGGCAAGGGCTATTATGAAAGAAAGTTATATGGCTGAAGCACAAGCTAAAATTATTGTTATACTAGCTAAGTCTTTTCGTGAAGAAGCACAAAATTTTTTATTAAAGCTTTTTGAAGAGCCACCAAAAAATGTATATTTTATTATCGTAGCTCCTTCAAAAAATGTTTTTTTACCTACTATACTTTCAAGATTTGTCATAGAAAAGCATAAAATTCAAAAAGAAAAGATGTCTTTAAATTTAGATCTTAAAAAAATGGATCTAGCTCAAATTGCTTCATTATTAAAACAATATGAAAATATAGACAAGCATGAGTGTTTGGATTTAATTAGTGCTTTAAGCTATGAGTGTTTTAAACAAGATATAAAATTAAACGATGAAGAAATTGAATTTTTTTATAAAGCTTATGAGCTTGCTAAATTAAATGCAAAGCCAACTATTTTACTAAGCACCATAGCTTTAATTTTACACGAGAGAAAAAATGAAAATCATTAAAATCAATCCTAACACAGACTTTGAGCAAATTTCTAAATATATAAAGCCACATAAAGCAGGTGAGAAAATTATGAGTGAAAAAACTCAAATTCATTTTTTTCTTATCAAAGAACTAAGAGCACCTGCTGCAAATATACTTAAACAAGATGCGCTAAGGGTTGGAGCTGAACTTGTAACACATAAAGAAGTTATACTAGGTAAAGAACATACTAATGCCTTACTTATGGTAACACAAGATCAAGCTAAAAAGCTTATAGAAAAAGAAAAACTACAAGATTTTAAGCTTAAAAATTTAGCACTATTTTTAAAGTCTAATTTCGCTAAACCAAAATATGCAAAAATTATGGGTGTGATTAATATTAATGAAGATAGTTTTAACGCTCAAAGTAGGGTTAAAGAAAATGAAGTTTTAGAAAAAATAGAACTTATGATTTCTCAAGGGGCTGATTATATAGATATAGGCGGGGTTTCTTCAAGACCTGGTAGTGTGTATTGTGGGAAAGAAGAAGAGTTTAAGCGTTTAAAAAATACCTTAGATTTAATCTATAAAGAAAAACTTTATGAAAAATGTATTTTTAGTTTAGATAGTTTTGATGAGTATTGTTTAGAATATGCTTTAAATAAAGGCTTTAAGCTTATTAATGATATCACCGGTTTTAAAAATGAAAATTTAGCCAAACTAGCTTTAAAATACAAAGCCACTTATACACTCATGCATATACAAAATACCCCACAAAATATGCAAGATAACCCACATTATGAAGATGTGTTAGCCGAGCTTGATGATTTTTTTACACAAAAGCTAGAAAGACTAAGTGAGCTTGGTTTAGAAGATGTGATTTTAGATGTTGGTATTGGTTTTGGTAAAAGTCCTTGGCATAATATGATGTTAATCAAACACTTAGAGCATTTTTTACGCTTTGAAAAAGAACTTTTGATTGGAGCTAGTAGGAAAAGTATGATAAATGCTTATTTTAATTCAAGTGTTGAACAAAGACTAGCGGGTACGCTTTATTTGCATTTAGAGGCTTTTA
Organism: Campylobacter sp. IFREMER_LSEM_CL2090; assembly: GCF_025771865.1. NCBI lineage: Bacteria > Pseudomonadati > Campylobacterota > Epsilonproteobacteria > Campylobacterales > Campylobacteraceae > Campylobacter > Campylobacter sp. IFREMER_LSEM_CL2090. The sequence continues at coordinate 4,572 of NZ_JAKMRA010000010.1, read as the reverse complement.
AAAATGGTGCAAGCATTATAAGAGCACATGATGTGTATGAGCATAAGCAAATGTTTGAACTTGCAAAAGCTATGGATGAACTTTCTTTGGAGTAGTGATGACTTATCAAGAGTATTTAGAAAAGGTAAAATTAGCAAAAGAATGGATGAGGGCTTATTATGAAGATGATGAGCCTTTAGCAAGCGATGAAGAATATGATAAACTTATAAGAGAGTTAAAAGCATTTGAAACACTTCATCAAGAAAAGATTTCTAAAGATTCTCCTACGCAAAATATCGCTCCTATTATACAAAGTGAATTTCACAAACTTGCACATAGTGCAAAAATGTGGTCTATGGAAGATGTTTTTGATGAAGCTGAGCTTAGAGCTTGGGCAAAAAGAGCTAAATGTGAGTTTGATTTTTTCATAGAACCTAAATTTGATGGAGCGAGTTTAAATCTTACTTATGAAAATGGTATTTTAATCAGCGGTGCTACAAGGGGTGATGGAGAAGTAGGCGAGGATATTACTTTAAATGTAAAAGAAATATCAAACATACCTCAAAAAATTCCTTATAAAGACAAGATAGAAATTCGTGGCGAAGTGGTGATTTTAAAAGAAGATTTTGAAAAAATCAATGAAAAAAGAGCTAAAGATGGCTTGAGCTTATTTGCAAACCCACGCAACGCAGCAAGTGGCTCTTTAAGACAGCTTGATACAAGCATTACAAAAGAAAGAAATTTAAAATTTTATCCTTGGGGAGTGGGGGAGAATTCTTTAGAATTTAGCAAGCACTCTGAAGTAATGGAGTTTGTAAGAAGTCTTGGTTTTTTAAAAGATGATTTTGTTTTTTGTGTTAAGACTTTAGATGAGGTTTTAGAAAAATATCACGAGCTTTTAGAAAAAAGAGATCAAAAGCCTATGATGATGGATGGTATGGTTGTAAGGGTAGATGATTTAGCTCATTGTAAGCTTTTGGGTTATACCGTGAAATTTCCAAAATTTATAGCTGCGTTTAAATTTCCTGCTTTGGAAAAAACTACAACATTACTTGGGGTTAATTTACAAGTTGGAAGAAGTGGGGTGATTACCCCTGTGGCGGTTTTAGAGCCTGTAAATTTAGATGGGGTTATCGTAAAGTCTGCAACCTTACATAATTTTGATGAGATAGCTAGACTTGGAGTGATGATAGGCGATAGCGTAAGTGTGATAAGAAGTGGAGATGTTATACCTAAAATCACTAAAGTTTTTACTCAAAGGCGTGATGGTTTAGAAAGTAAGATCACTAAACCAACTCTTTGTCCTGAGTGTTTAAGTGAACTTTTAGATGAGGGTGCTTTTTTAAAATGTCAAAACTTAGATTGTAAAGCAAGACTTGTAAATTCTATCATACATTTTGTATCTAAAAAGTGTTTGAATATAGACGGCCTTGGAGAAAATATCGTCGAGCTTTTGTTTAAAGAAGGAAAAATCACTAACATAGAAAGTATATTTTTCTTAAAATATAGTGATTTTGAAGGCTTAGAAGGCTTTAAAGAGAAAAAAATCAACAATCTTCTAAGTGCTATTGAGAATGCAAAAAAATGCCCCTTATCAAGGTTTATCACTGCTTTGGGTATAGAGCATATTGGTGAAGTAGCAGCTAAAAAATTAGCTCAATCTTTTGGCTTTGAATGGTTTATGCAAAGCTATGAAGCTTATGCAAATTTAGAAGGCTTTGGCGAGCAAATGGCTAAAAGCTTAGAAGAATTTACCCATGTCAATGCAAATCGCATTAAGCATTTTTATGAAATTTTACATTTAGAAGATGAGAAAAAAGAGCTTATTATAAATGATAATATTTCTAATAAAACCTTTGTTATCACAGGCACTTTAAGCAAATCACGCGATCATTTTAAAGAACTAATTGAAAACTTTGGAGCAAAGGTAAGTTCAAGTGTGTCTAAGAAAACTGACTTTGTATTATATGGAAGTGAAGCAGGCTCAAAGCTTGAAAAGGCTCAAAACTTAGGGGTTAAGTGCATCAATGAAGCTGAGTTTAACGCTCTTTTAGGCGGTGATGATGAGGTATGATGTCTTTGTAAGTGCAAAGTTAAACATTTCTCGCAACAAAGCTTGTGAGCTTATAGAAAACAAGCAAATTTTACTCAATAGTGAGTTTAAAAAAACCTCTTTTAAAATCACATCTTTAAATCCTTTAGAAGATGAGAGTTTAAAACTCACGCTTTTAGAAGAGCTTTTTGTAAGCAGAGCTGCTTTTAAGCTCAAGCATTTTTTACAAGAGTATACATTTACTATCAAAGATAAAATTTGTTTAGATATAGGTTCATCGACCGGAGGTTTTGTGCAAATTTTACACCAAAATAATGCTAAACACATTACAGCTTTAGATGTAGGTTCTAACCAACTTCATGAGAGCTTAAGAAATTTAGAAAATATCCAAATTTGTGAAAACACTGATTTGCGTGAGTTTAAAAGTGAAATTTTATATGATGTTATCACTTGTGATGTGAGTTTTATATCTTTAACACATTTGATTTTTCATATAGATAAACTTGCTAAAGATCTTATCATCTTGCTTTTTAAACCTCAATTTGAAGTAGGTAAAAATGCTAAGCGCGATAAAAACGGAGTGGTAAAAGATACCAAAGCCATCAAAAATGCTAAAGAAAGCTTTGAAAAAGCTTGTGCAAAGCTTGGTTGGATCTTGCAAGCAAGTCAAGAGTCACACTTAAAAGGAAAAGAAGGTAATGTTGAGTTTTTCTACGCCTATAGAAAAAACTAAGATCACAAATTTAGCCATGGGGCGTTTTGATGGTATGCATTTGGGGCATTTTGAGCTTTTTAAGCATTTAGATGAAAATGGTGCCTTATTTATCATCACTAAAGAGGAAAAAGAAGCCCTAACACCTAAGGATTTTAGAGTAAATTTGGTTGATTTTCCTTTGATTTTTTGTGATTTTGATAAAATCAAGGACTATAAAGGCGAGGATTTTTTAAAGCTTTTAAAGCAAGAATTTCCCAAACTAGAAAAGATCATTGTAGGTTATGATTTTAAATTTGGCAAAGAAAGAAAATGCAGTGCCAAAGACATACAAAGTCTTTGTGGTATAAACACCATCATCATAGATGAGTTTAAAATTCAAAATAAAAGTGTTCATGCAAGTATGATTAAAACCTTACTTAAAGAAGCAAAAGTCAAAGAAGCTAAAAATTTTCTAGGTAGATTTTATAATATACAAGCAAATATCATCAAAGGTCAAGGCATAGGCGCTAAAGAGCTTTTTGCAACTTTAAATTTACATACAAAAGACTTCTTTTTACCCAAAGATGGCGTATATGCGACTTTAGTAAAGATTGAAAATAAAAGCTATCATAGTGTAAGTTTTATAGGCATAAGATCTACTGATAAAAATTTTGCTTTAGAAACGCATATTTTAGATGAAAATTTCACAAACACAAAAGTAATTTCAGTTGAGTTAAGTTTTATTGACTATATAAGAGCTAATGAGAAATTTAACGACTTAGCCTTATTAAAAGCACAAATTAGTAAAGATATTGACAAAGCAAAAGAAATTTTAGGAAGATTAAATGAAAGATGAAATTTTTAAAAAACCCTTGGAAAAACAATTTGAATTTGATAAAAGCGTAGCAAGTGTTTTTGATGATATGGTGTCAAGATCTGTGCCTTTTTATACGCAAAATTTAAAACTCATAGTCGAACTTATTGATCATTTTGCACCACAAAATGCGAGAATTTGTGATCTTGGTTGTTCTACGGCTAGTTTATTGCTTGCACTTTATGAAAAAAGAAAAGATTTTCTTTTAAGCGGGGTTGATGAAGCTAATGCTATGTTAGAGATCGCCAAAAACAAATGTCAAGCCTTTGGAGCTAGGGTGGAATTTCATCAAAAAAATTTAGATGATTTTGAGTTTTTTAAAAATGATGTTTTTATAGCTACTTATACTTTGCAGTTTATCCGCCCACCTAAAAGACAAGAATTAGTTGATAAAATCTATCAAAACTTAAAAGAAAATGGTATATTTGTGCTTAGTGAAAAAATTCTTTATGAAGATGTAAAAATAGCTAAAAAAATGATACAAATTTATGAGCAATATAAACTAGAGCAAGGTTATAGTAAGCTAGAAATTTCAAGCAAACGAGAAGCCTTAGAAAATGTCCTCATTCCTTATACTCAAAATGAAAACATAACTATGCTTAAAAAGGCAGGATTTTCTAAAGTAGAAAGTGTTTTTAAATGGGTAAATTTTGAAACTTTCATAGCTTTTAAATAAAAATATTTTTTATAACAATGTGTTTTAGAAAAATAATTATGAAGCCATGGAAGCAAAAATATTATTTTTTTAACCATAAAGTCTATTTTATAGTAATTTTAAATTTAAGATACTTCTTATCTTAAATTATACTTAAGTAAAAATTTATAAATAAAATATTAATATTCCAAGTTCATTATCAAAATATTGTCAATGAATATTGTAAAACACACAAACAAATAATGAATCAATCAAATACATTAACTATTTTTGAAAGGATTTACATGTTAAGATTTTTATCCAAAAATCACCTCACG
>NZ_JAKMRA010000001.1:0-224981 GCF_025771865.1 Campylobacter sp. IFREMER_LSEM_CL2090 | reverse complement strand
TTGATTAAAATACAATATAATTATATTATATGATTTTGAGAAAGGAATTTCATGACTCTTATTATTGAAAATGTCAGTGAAGATTTTTTGCCTGCATTTAAAGGTTTAGCTAAAAGTATAAATGCTAAATGTAAAGTTTCTAAACCTAAACTAAGTAGTTTTGAAAATAAGATATTAAATGCAAGCAAAGAGCTTAGTAAGGAAAAAAAAGATAACACTGCATTAAGCTTTAATTCACATCAAGATTTTGTGAAAGCTTATCAAGATAGCAAAATATAAAATTTATTATCATAAAGATTTTATAAAAGCCTATAAAAAAATAAGCAACGAAGAGCGTATAATAACAGATAAAGTTATTATAAAGCTTTCTAACGATGAAATTTTAGAACCAAAATATAAAGATCATCAATTAAAAGGTGCATTAAAAGATTTTAGAGAATGTCATATAAAGTCTAATTTGTTATTGATTTATCAAAAACATGATAATGAACTAGAGTTAAATATTTTAAAACTAGGCAGTCATAGTAAATTATTTAAAAAATACTAAAAAGAATAATATCAAAATAACTCACAAAGAATTAAAAATACAATCTTAATCTATACTCTCTAAAGCTAATAAAAATAACAGCTTTTATCTTACAAAAAATATTTTTTATCTTACCAATATTAATTTTAAAGTTAAAATTAACAAATTAAATTATAAAAACAGAATAAATACTAATATATCAATATTTAATGCTTATAAAAAAGACTTTATAAAGGACTTTTGTGGGATATATAAAGCACCTTTAGGGGCGAAATAAAGCACTTTTTTGATAGATTTTAAGCAAAAAATAATAAAAAAAGAAAAAATGGACTTTATAAAGGACATTTAGGAGATATATAAAGGACTTTTATGTGTAAAAAATACGCTTAAAAAGCACTTAAAATAAACTTTATAAAGGACAAAAATGTAAAATATAAAAAACCCTTGCAAAATACTATAAAATAGGCATTTAAAAGCACTAAAAAACTTGATTTTTATTGTGAATTTTGGTATAATTTTAATATTAAATGTAAAGGAATAACAATGTATAAAAACACTAAATTAAAGATCACTTTTGTTGTGTTATTTGGATTAATTTTAATCAATATAGGTATTTTATTTATAAGCAAAAATGAAATATTTACTAAAACTCTTATAGGTTTAATAGCAACTACTTTCATTTTATATTATGTTTTAGCTTGGATAAATACTATTAAAAGTATTAAAGATAATAAATACATTAAACCAGCTTTTAAAGATATATTATTCTCTATATTAAAAAGTCCTTATTATATAATAAGATTTTTTCTTATAGGTAGAATCAAATATCTCGGAAATAATGAAAACAATTTGTATAAAAAAGATATAAACTATATTCTAGAAAATGCTAGAGCCATAGGAAATGATATAGTTACTCAGGTAGGTAATGTAACTTTTATAGGAAACAAAATGGTTACTAAAATAGGTAATGTAACTTTTATAGGAAACAAAATGGTTTTATGGAAATAATACTCCCATAATTCTATGGGAGTTATTTTATTTTGTAATTTCAGCAAATGCGTCAGTAACCATTTTACTTCCTTTGACAATATTACCACCTGTTCTCTTAACTGCTCCATCTTTGAAATCCTTTTCTGTATTTTGCAGACCACTTGATACTTCTTTTTGAGTATTACCACTAGAATCTCCCCAAGTAGTACTTTGTCCTGTTTGATCTTGGTGTCCTTCTTTTAGCGTTTTAACATTATTTTGATATTGATCAGCGTGTTTAGTTGCTGAACCATCGACTTTTGATATGTTACTATTGTTAAACGAAGCAACTTCACCACTAGCGTGATAATTTTTATTACTAATTTCTCCTATATTATTCGATGGATTGTCAAATTCTCCAGCATTAAAATATTTAGATAATTGCTGTGGATTATTTACAGCCCAATTTTGGAAGTCATTCATAGCCATTGTAATAGCATGGTTTTTATTTCCAGTATTCCATGCATTTGTAATTTCTGTATTATCACCAGATTTTATATAGTCATTAAGCGCTTTAGGAATAGAATTTACATTGACATTTTGAGATAAACTTTCAGTTGAACTATATTTATCAATAGCAGAATGTACTTGAGAAAATTCTTTACCTGTAAAGGTTGAGAAGGCATTATTAAGAGAAGCCCTAACAGATGAATCATTAGAGTAGGTAGAAGAAACATTGTTTGCAAATTCTTTATTCCATTGCTCCATTTCTTTATCTGATAAGGTATAAGTTCTACTAGTTCCATCTTTTTCTGTAACAGAAAATTCACTACCTACTACTACCATATTAGCTCCAGCTTTTAACGCGCCAGAAATTTCACTTGCTTTAGTATCTCCAGCTTGAGCCATTTTATCAAATGCTTTAGTGGCAGAAGCTTTAAATACTTCTTGTGCTTGAGCGTTAATACCATGAGAAGAAGAATGATCAAATGCCATGTTAGCAATATCCTGAGAAGTTCTTCCAGTTTTTAGAGTATCCCCAATTGCTTTTGATACATCATTGCTTGCGCTAGATTGCATTGTCTTAATAGAGCTTGCGTCAAGTCCAGTTATATTTGCAGAATTCACCCCATTATTATCATAGCTTACTTTTGAATTAGTATTAACATCTGTAACAGTATTTCCACCACCAGATATAGAATTAACAGAAAAACTATGATTATCTACATTATACGCCCCTAAACGAGAATTTATACCAGCATGCTTAGCAATAACTTCTTCACCTAAAGGAGAAGCTATTTTGGTTTCAGTAGATAAAGCTTGCTGATTTGTAAAACTTCCTGCACTTCTTGAAGCACCTTGTAGGGTTTGTGATAAAGATGAAGCCACTGACACAAAACCTTGCTCACTAGCTTTAGCTACTGCAAAAGCTAATAATGGAGTAAGCATTACAAGATAATTAATGAAATTTGTTTGCTCAGATATTTGTTTAAAGAAAGATAAGCTATTACTCATAGAAAAGCTTAATGAGCCATCTAATAACACTTGAACACTTTTTGATAGATTTAAATCATTAAAATAATTAATAATACTTAATATAGGAGTCCATAAAACTATCCATATACATAAGGTAAAAAACATTTTTATATGTCTAAAATCGCCAAACATAATAGAGAGTAAAGCCATAATCCATGATAAACCTATAATTAAAACTGTTAAATAAGCTTTAGCTAGTGGTAAATAAGTTTGAGCCATCATACCTTGAGTTAGCATGCTTGACATGAAGTTTTGCTCAGCTACTGCTGTATTTGTAGCTACTGCATTTGGATCAAGTCCTACCATTTTTGCAGTATTAATTAAAGAATCTCTTGAAGCATTAATTAACATAGCTTGCATTAATTGAGATCTTGCTTGTGTAGCTTGTCCTGAGAAAATTTCCCAAACACCCTGCATTGAAGCTCTATAAGCATTTTCATCTTTACTACCTAAAATACGCGCATGGATAGTTTCTATTTTTGGAGCTAAAGAACCTAAATCTTGTTTAATCAAAGCACCTGCTTGAGTACAAGATCTAATACTACCTTTATCTTTTTCCCCAAAATATAAAGTAAATTGACTACCCTTGCCTATTTCAAATAAATCCTCATATAAATTATCACTATGTCTAAAATTAGTATCCATTCTGCCTTTATTTAATTCCATTCCATAAATAACACAGTTTCTAAAAAATAAATCAAGATTTTTTTGTGTTCTAGGACTAAATTGACTTAATTCTAAATCTGGTAAATCCATAGTAGATCTTAAAGTAAAACCAAATCCAGCATTAGAAAAATTAGTAGATTGTGGAGTAGAATAAAATTTTTCCATAGCTTTAGTAATGGAATCTTCCATTCTTGACATGAAAGAAAAAGTCAAACCAATACCAAGTGGAACTTGAGAAACTATATAGTCTTTACCTGTTACATTATCATGTATCATATATCTATGCTGAGCGTCATTTGGCGCTCTTAAAAAGCATTGCCAAATAATAACCATGATAAAAATCATTTTACCAAATTCAAATATAGGGCTAGTTCTTTCATCCATTACTTTTTTAATAGCAAAAGTAAAAAAGGCAATAGCCATAACAATTTTAACCATATAATCAGCACCACTTGTTATACCTTTTATGGCTTGTAAAATATCATTTGCTACTTCACCATAACCCCAAGTAAAGATAATATGATTATCATCTATATTTGTAGCACCAAATAATAAAGAAGGTGCAAAAATTAAAGCACTAAGGAATAAAATGTAAAATCTTTTCATCAATTATGTTAAAGAAGTTAAAGAGTTTGTTTGGTATAATTGTATTAAGGGTTTAAGCCGCAGGCTGACCCCCTACGGCTAAATTGTGAAACCCCTGAAAGGAGGTAACTCAATGAGGTTCGTAAAGCTCATTTTAGTGGTTATTATACTACTTTGCCTATTTATAGTCAAGATATATTAACCAAGCCCCTTTTTGGGGCAACTAGAGTGAGCTACCTGCGGTACCAAACAAACTTTTAACTAAACTTCATCTCCTTTCTTTTAGTTTTATATATTGTTTTTTAGCATTTGTGTTAAATAAAGGCACAAAAAAATAAATTTTAAATAATAAAAAAAGTAATTTTTTCCATTGTTTGTGTTAAAGAAGTTAAAGAGTTTGTTTGGTATAATTGCATTAAGGGTGCAACGCCAAAGGGGTGCAACCCTTTAGCGTTAATTTACCGCCCAGAAGGGAGGTGAGCATAATGCTAACAAAAATTATCCTTATAATTATACTCTTAACGCTTTGCTATGTCAAGGCTTATTGAGTATCCCCTGCTTTTGCAGGGTTTAGGATAATCCCTTTGGTTTTACCAAACAAACTTTTAACTAAACTCTATCTCCTTTCTTTTGGTTTTATATATTGTTTTTAGCATTTGTGCTAAATAAAGACACAAAAAAATAAATTCTAAATAACAAAAAAGTAATTTTTTCCATTGTTTGTGTTAAAGAAGTTAAAGAGTTTGTTTGGTATAATTGTATTAAGGGTGGAATGCCAAAGGGTGCCACCTTTGACATTCAATTTACCGCCCAGAAGGGAGGTGAGTCGAATGACTAAAATTATCCTAATAATTATATTAGTTATGCTTTGTTTTGTCAAGGCATGCTAATTTCCCCTGCTTTTGCAGGGTTTAGGATAATCCCTTTGGCTTACCAAACAAACTTTTAACTAAACTTCATCTCCTTTCTATAATTTTATTTTCTTTTTAATTAGTAGGTTTTCTTATTAAATTCTCAAGATTGCTTTCAATCTTTTCTTGTATTTTTATAGAATCAGCTTGTATTTTATCTACATCAATACTTCCAACAATATCAGCAATAAATTCACTTAAATCTATTTCACTAAAATCTAACTTTTGAAATTCTTCTGGAGTAAATCCTCTACAATCAGGACTTTTTGGAGAACCCCAACCTCTTCCAATTTGTGGGCGTCCTTGTTCATTAAATATTCTTGCTAATTTTGAATTAAAACAACAATGTGTTTTTTTATGCTGAATACAAGCTATGAATTTAATTTTTTTAGAGCAATATTCACCAACTTCTACACATCTATTTTGCTTATTGAGTTTTGCTAGCTTTTTTCATCTTCTTTACAAGGAAATGGAACGCATTGATACTTATTATCCGTTAAAACCATCATTGTTAGAATCTATCGCTAAATTATCTCTTGGCTTTTGGAATGGTAATTTCAATAAACGATATATTGTCACAACATATACTAAAAATCCAAAAGAAAGTAGTATATTATAATGCAACATAACACTATTTAAAAAATTTTACTACATTTTTTATATTTCAATTAGTATTTATACCTTTTGAATTTGTATTTTGGTTAATACTTGTGTTTTGCTCCCACAGCCTATCAAGCATAGCATTAAAAAGCTTAGTGGTATTAGTTTCATTGCTTTTGGATATATAGTTTTTAACATCATCAACCCTTGTTTTGATTTGATTTTTTTGAGTATTTGCATAAAAGAGTGCTTTTAGCTCTTGTTCGTGTCTTGTTTTCAACTCCTGAGTAATCCTCGTGAGTTCATTATTTACACCCAAAACTAAATTTAAATCACTTTGACTTTTTTCTAATTTTGCGTTTGTGCTATCTAGCTTAAGATATAAAAATACATTAAGCATAAGCATTAGAGCTAAAGCAATATAAAGCTTTGTGTTTTTAAATAAAAGATTTATCATTTCTTATTTTAGAAGTTTAAGTAAGATTTGAGTATAATTTCAAAGGGTGGAACACCAAAGGTGGCCGCCTTTGGTGTTAATCAACACTCAGTTAGGTGGTGATTAAATTGAATCATAAAATTCTAGTAATAATTATACTACTTTGTATAATTATAGTCAAGGCTTATTAGCTTTGATTTCCCCTTTAAAAAGGGGAGCTAGAATACCACCTTGGCCTACTTAAACTTTTATCTCCTTTCTAAAATTTATTTGTGATTTCTAATTTTATATTTGATAAATCTTGCTGATATAACAAGTCATATAATTTTTTACAAGCTTGTCTGCTTTGACCTATACTTTCATCACTCTTAATTAAACCTAGTAAAAACAACCTTTTGTATTCTAATAATTATATATTTATCATCTTTTACTCTCAAACATTGTTTTCTAAATAAACTTTCATTTCCAAACTATAAGTTTTACAGCGTTTATAAACTAGACTTTATTTGTTTATAAAGCAATTGTTGTTAATATTTTGAAAAAATTTAGAGAAAAATCATGAAAGATCTTAAAAAATACATCGCAAATTCCAAACTAACACGCCTTGAAGTTTTATATGAAAAATTAGTAAAGTCTGAAAATGGCATAACCATAAAAGAACTAGCCCAAGAACTCAATGTAAGCGCTAAAACCATAAAAAGAGATATGCAAGGGGTTTTTGAGCCTATGGGGCTTATTAAAAATGGAAGAAAATGGCGTATTGATACAAACAAAGACGCTCAAGAGCAAGATGATGAAAAAATAATCCTTGAAGTGCTTGATACCATGGCAAAAAGCGCCGGAAATAGCTTTTATGCTAAGGCTCATCCCCTACTTTCTAAACTTTCTCAAAATATCTCTAACCCCATCCATACTAGTTTAGATGCAGAAAAGCTAGAAGAAAAAGATTTAAGCAATTTTCAAATCCTCGAACAAGCTATCAACACCAAAACACAAATTGTCTTTAAATACGAAAATAAACTTTTCCAAGTAAAACCTTTAAAACTAGCTTTTTTTAGTGGCTTTTGGTATTTGCTTGCTTTTGATATGAAAAAACGTGATATTTTCAAAAAATTTTATTTAAAAAATATCCAAAACATCACCCTAACCCAAGAGCATTTTCAAACCGATGAGAGTTTAGAAGTAAAACTTCAAAGAGTAAATTCTATATGGTTTAGCCTTGATAAGCCTTTTACAGTAAGGCTTTTAGTAGAAAAACCGATACGAAAATACTTTGAAAGAAAGCCTCTAAATTCACAAATCATCACCGGTAAAGACAAAGACGGCTCCATAGAAATAGAGCTTGAGATAACTCATGAAATGGAAATTTTACCTTTAGTGTATTATTACATACCTTATATAAAGGTTTTAGAACCTGATTTTATAGCAAATAAAGTCAAAGAAGTAGTTGGAGAATACCTTGATCAAATAAGCAAATAAATGCTTATTTGTTTGGTTTTAATTCATTGTTTATATTTTCTAAAGTGCTTTTTATGGTTTCTTTATTTAAAAACTCTTCTAAAATTTTGGAAAATTCTGTCATCCAATTACCATGATTATTTATTAGCCAATACGCAAAAGCATATTTTTCTTTAAAGTTAAAATTTTCAAATACATCATAGTAATAATGATCGCCACTTCTGCGGATATTATCATTTCTCATATTTGAGTTTTGAAAGAATTCTTTATATTTTTCATCCTCTTCATTACAATTAATTTTAAAAGTCAATCCGAAATTATCATAATCACTTTTTCCAAAAAAAACACCCACACTAGGCCACACATCATTATCATCTTCATAAATTTTTGGATAAAAATCAAACCAATCGTAATTAACTCTTTTCTCATCAAGCTTATATCCAAACCATTTTTCATCACATATAGTTCGTTCTTTTTCAAATTCTTTTTCAAGCTCATTAAAAAAATCATTTACTAATTCTTCACAAATTTCATCCCATTTCTCTCTTACTATTTCTTTTGCTTTTTTATATTTATCGTAATCTATATCCTTAAAATCACTTTTATTTTTAGTATATCTATATAAATTTGTAGCATTGTTTAAATTTTCTTTACTCGATTTCAAAAATTCCATGACATAATCTTTAGCCACATAATCATCTATAGCTACATACCAAGTTAAAAGAGTTTTATACTGATTTAAAGTAAAAATCACATTTTGCATATCATTTTTAAATTTTTTATCAATTTCATTGTTTTTAACTTTATTCTCACACACACCTATACAAGCATTAATCCACTCTTTTATCCATTTATAATCCATTTTTAGATAAAAACTCATTTTTTTATCATAGCTATCATATATAAGACCATTATTTATTTTAAATCCATTTCTTGCGCCTAAGCTATATTTGCTAGGCTCGGTATCTTCATTTTTATGCAAATAAATAGTAAGTATATTTTCATGAAAATCATCTATGTTTTTAACTTTTTCTTTTATGTGTTTTATGTAATCTTTGAGTTGATCTGGTTGATCTTTTGCATAAAGTTTATTTTCTATGATGATATATCTTTTATCTTTTAAACTTATGAGTATATCGATTCTTCTATTATCTTTAGCACAAGCTTCTGTTTCTACGCTTTCTATGTCATGGGCTGTAAGATTTTTAAATTTCTTAGCTTTTGTGTATCTTCCAAGCTTTTTTAAAAACTCATTTGCAAAAAGCTCTTGATAATGATCACCATGCGGATCGATCAAATAAGCTATAAATTTAGAATGATAGTTTTCTTTATACTCAACTCCCAAAGCTTCGAAAATATTTATATCACTCATGCCTTTTTTGGTATTTTCTTCAAATTTATCATTAACCTTTAATAATTCTTCAATAAAATTTTTCATTCACAATGCCTTTAAATATTTTTCACAATTATACTACAAAAATATAGACTACCATTGTCTGCTTTTTTTAGCTATGATTTTTCAAATCATTTAAAAAGGATAAAAATGCTTCAAACCATGAAACACATCCTAACTCACACCGATGAGACTTTGCTTGCAAAGAAATTTGGTTATAACAATGTAGAAAAATTTACCAAAACAAAAACTTTGTTTTTAGAATGCGAAAGCATACAAGAATGGCTTTTAAAAGGACATTATGATATGGTAAATTCCTCTTTAGAATTTATACAAAAATTTGATTTTATCTTAGATAAAGAAATTTTAAATTCAATTTTAGAACAAAGTATTTTATTAAAAGATAAACACATAAAATTACAAGAAGCAAAAGCCATCATAAAAACAAATTTTAAACGCAAAAGCGAGCCTTTGCATGCTTTGATGTTTTTATCTCATTTGCGTGTGCTTAAATTTCCTATTAGCAATGATATGCTCTATCTTGATAAAACACAAGTCATGCAAAAGCTCAAAGAACTAGCTATAAAGCATTATGAAAATTCACAAGGTAAATTAAAGCTTTGGGGAGATATCTTACAATATGACATTATTTATGATGATGAGTTGTTAGTTTTAAGCATGCAAAAGAGCGATGAATGATAGCTATTTCTACACTTTTATCATCAAAACATAAAAGAATTTATCAAAATCTTGTGCAAAATTTTGCTAAATTTAACATCGCTTTTAAAGAAATACCAAGTAATGATATATGGTTAAGAGATTTCATGCCTTTAGTGTATGAAAATACGGCAACAAGCTATATTTATGATCCTGATTATCTTAGAAATTATCCACATTTAAAAACCACTATAAAACCTCTAAAAAATCACTTAAATTTAATCCTTGATGGAGGTAATTTCATAAGAAAACATGATGTTGCCTTTATGTGTGAGAAAATTTTTAGCCAAAATCCAACACTTAGCAAGGAAAGCATTATCCATACTTTAAAACAAAGTCTAAATTTAAAACACATAGTCTTTTTACCAAGACTAGCTTATGATAGATACGCACATAGCGATAGTATGATAAGATTTATAAGCAAAGATCATGCGCTAATCAATGATTTCTCTTTAGAAAATGTGCAATTTTTGAGAAATTACACACCGCTTTAAAAGATTTTAAGGTTACAAAAATGAGCTATTCTAAAGAATTTATGCAAAAATACAAATGGGGTGCGTATTTAAATTTTTTAGAGTTTGATAAGGTGATTTTTGTGCCAACTTATAATATTGATGAGGATGAGAGAGTTTTAAACTTTTTGCAAAATATCTATAAAAATAAACAAATCATAGGTATATATCTAAAGCCTATTATCAAAAAAGGTGGAGCCTTGCATTGCATTAGTGCTAATATTTTACAATGATTAAATTTATTTAAAGGATTAAAAATGGAAAATCAAACATTAGAAGAAAAATTTGAAGAGCTTTATCTAAAAAGTGCTTTATCAGAATGGGATAAAGCGATAAACGAACTTAAAAATTTTGATGAAAAAGAAGCAAAGAGCGAACTAAAGAAAAAACATAAGTTACTTAAAGACTATATAGTTTTTAAGTTAAATGAGTTGTATGGAGAATTTGATAATGAAAAATACGATAAACTTTACCAAAAAATGCAAGAAATTGAAAATGATTGCAACCTAAGAAGTAAATACAATTCTCTAAAAAATAGAAATAACATTAAAGAACCATTCAACGGAATTGATAATTTTATATCATGGTATAAAAAACAAGAGAAAGAATGTTATTACTGCAAAATAGCGCAAAGTGATCTAGATAAATTATTTGGAAATAACAAACCTATAAATTCCAAAAAGCGTGCCTTCAATGGTAAATTGCAAATTGAAAGATTAGATCCAGATAAAGGCTACAATGAAGAAAATTGTGTTTTAGCCTGCTGTATTTGTAACAATACAAAAAGCGATATGATAAGTGCTAGTAATTTTGAAAATTATTTTAGTAATAGTGTTAAAAATTTCTATAAAGACTTATTAGAAAACAAAACAACAAATAATTTTTCATAACTAGACAACTAAAGTCTAGTTATTTTGTTTATAATTGCATTATATATCTTAGTTTAAAGGTTTATAATGCAAACAAATACTTCTACTCTTACTCACATTGCGGATTTTGATTATTACTCACATAATGTAAAAGTCATCTCACTACACGCACAAATGCTCTCAAACAACAAACAAATCAAAAAAGATTTTTACAGCGAATTTGAAGATACACTAGAAAAAGATGGTAAAATCACTAGTTTTATCTACAAACAATACTCCAAATTTATCTATCCTAGCTTTTTAAAGAAAAATCTAAGTTATCTTAAAAAATACTTAAATTTTACTCAAGCAGAATGTGATGTGTTTGCGTTTTTTTACTATGCAAACAAAGGTAGATTTGCTTTACACCAAGGCTATAGCACTGCTTTGGGCAAAAAGATCATAGAAAAAATTTTCAACCACACTCCAAAAGATGTCAATAAAGCTTTAAGTGATGATTCTATGCTTTTTAAACTAGATGCCTTGTGTTATTATGATAGCGATGCCTTTGGTATAGATGTAAACAATTTTGAAAGCATTTTCACTCAAGATATTAGCAAAACTACACTTATGGGTGAGTTTTCGTATTTTTTACCTAAAACTAGACTAAATTTGAGTGATTTTGACTATATACAAGAAGAATTAAATACTATCATTACTTTTTTAAAAAAACGCCAAAAAGGAAATATTTTTATATACGGAAAAGCAGGCGTAGGCAAAAACGAGCTTAGCGCACTCATAGCTAAAGAGCTTAGAAAAGAAGCATTGTGTGTTAAAGATTGCGAAAATGATAAAAAATCAAGTAGAATTTCAAATTTTTACGCACTTAAAAAGATACTCAATCCAAAAAAACAAATGGTAGTCTTTGATGAGTGTGAAGATAGCCTTTGCTATGATTCTTTAAAAGAAAAATTAAAAATCAATAAAATCTTAGATGAAGAAAATGGCATTTGTGTATTTTTATCAAATTCTAAAGACATGGATGAAGCGTATTTGAGGCGTTTTGATGTGATTTTAGAGCTTGAAAGTATGCCTAAAGAAAAGAAAATTCAAAATATAAAAAAGCTATTTAATAAAAAAAATATAAAAATAGATGAAGCCATTATAGAAAATATAGCTTCTCATCCTGAACTTTCTCAAGGGGTTATTTTAAAATGTGCAAATAATGCTAAGATCTTTAAAAGCAAAAGCCAAGAAGTATTTGTAAGATTGATCAACGAAAATCTAAAAGCAAGATCACTTCAGGGCATTTCAATGCCAAAAAAAGACAAAAAATACGATTTAAGCTTGATAGAATGTGATTTAAATTTACAAGAACTAATAAACAATATCGATAAAAATTCAAGTTTGAGAATTTTAAGCTATGGCATAGCAGGTAGTGGAAAAAGCGAGTTTGGTAAAGAACTAGCTAATGTTTTAAACAAAACTTTACATTCTTATAAACTTAGTGATATTTTAGATCCTTTTGTGGGCAATAATGAAAAAAATATCGCAAACATTTTCAAAAAAGCTTCTAATGATAATGCTATCTTACAACTTGATGAAATCGATGCGTTAATTTATAGTAGAGATGAAGCAAATAAAAGCTGGGAAAAAAGCTTAGTCAATGAAATGCTTATGCAAATGGAAAATTTTGAAGGTATTTTCATAGCTTCTACAAACTACCTACAAAATCTTGATAAAGCTAGCATAAGAAGATTTGATCTAAAGATAGAATTTCAAGCATTAAAGCAAGAAAAGCTTTTAAAGGCTTTTGAATTTTTTGCTAAAGAATTAAATTTAAGCTTTGATAAAAAGCAAATTGCAAAAAGGCTCTTAAGGCTTCAAAATATTTGTTTGGGCGATTTTGTGCTAATTCTTAGACAAAATAAAATTTTTAAAATCAAAAACGCCGATGAGTTTTTAGAAAAATTAGAAAAAGAATCAAAACTCAAATCAGATGATGAAAAAATCAATATGGGATTTTTATAAAAAGGATAAAACTATGAACATAACACTTCAAGGAACAATACACAAAAGCTTTGTGTTTGGATTTAATGATATAAAAGCAAAAGAACACATTAAAGCATTATATAAAACAAACAATGATGAGTTTAATTTCCAAACACAAATTCAAAACACAGAAAATATACAACTACTAAGCCAAAGCTATCATTTAGAAAATGGATATTTTTTAGATGAAAATACTCAAAGCAAACTTTTGTCTTTTGAAAATTTTTTAAGTCAAAATTATGCGGATTTTAAACATTTTTGTGTTGTTGATTTTATAAAACATAATGCAAAAATACACTATAAATTAAAAAAAACAAACACAAAAGGCAAACTCTATCATCTTGCAAGTGCATATGCCTTTCCTAAAAATGGCTGGATAGATAAAAAAGTGCTAAACATCAACGACATCTCACCTTATCAAAACATGCTTATAGAAGGGTTATTTTATATTAAAGAGCAAGAATTGCTAGAAATTATAAAACAAAATGAAAATTTGATAAGAAATAATTTTTATTTAAAAGATTATGATTTTTCAAAAGGTTTAAAAAAACTTTTAGATGTGAGTTTGGATATTTTATTTGCTAATATTAGCACGAAAAATTTTAAACCCTATAAACTAGAAATAAACTCTATCACTCACGAGGATATAGAAAGAAAGATTTCTTTTATTAAGCTACTAAAATGATTGTTTTAGCAGCTCTTTGATCCTTTCTATAAATTGCGTTTCTTTTTGGGTAATATACTCAAGAGTGATTTCTTTATCTTGACTATCTTCAAGAAAAATTCCATCAACTATAAATTTATACTCATCTGAAAGGATAGAATTTTCACTATGGCATTTTGCTTTTTCAAATTCTTGCATAGGATATAAAAGTCCACCTAAAAGCACCTTGCCTATCTTTTGATAATACCCCATATAAGTATGAATTTGAAACAAATCGTTTCTGTCTAAATCTCCCATGCCATTTTGGCTTCTACCTTCCATTTTCATTCTTTTATATTTAGTATCAAAAACAATATATGTATCATCTTTAGACAAAACAATATCAGGTATTATATAGCGTTTATAAAAGCTATTTTTATAAATTTCAAGCTTTGGAGAATCAACCATATATTCTTCAAAATTATTTCTTAAAAGCTTACTTATATAAATTTCAAAAAGCTCTGCTATATTAACGATAAAACCATAACTTTTTTGATCATTTTTATTTTTACTAGTAAAATTTTGACTTTCTATGATCATTTTTGCGTATTTTAAAAGCTCTTTGTAGTTTTGATAGTTTTGATTTCTCAAGGCTTTGCTAGAAAAGGCTTTGTTTAAACTTTCTTTTATAAAACAATGCTCGCTTTTATTTTGCACTAAATAGGTTTTTATATGTTTTACATTTTTTAAAAAGCTTGAATTTTTCTTTTCTATGACTTCTAATGCTTTATATAATACATTAATAATATGCACATCCTCTATTTGTTCTCTTGTTTTTGTAGCTACCTTTGCTTTTAAAGGGATATTGTGTTTTATAAATTCAACCATATCTATATTTCCCTTAAAACGCAAGTCGTTGTATTTTTTACTTTGATAATTTTTAGGCAAACCTATCAAAAAACTTTTTTCAAGTTTTTGCACAAAGATGTAAAAAAGTATAAACTCACTTATATTGCTTTCCTTTTTTACATCTTGATAAATACTCACATCATCAACAAATACATCATTAGCATAATTTAGCATTCTTTCTAAAAACTTCTTGCCAAATCTGGAATTTATCTCAACTTCCAAACCATTATAAGAAATTTTTCCTATATAATTTCCACTAGCAATTTGCCTTTTATTTTCTTCAATCGTTCGCAATGAAATGATAGGATTTTTAGCATTTTTACTTAAAATTTTTTCATCATCATTAAAAAAAGAAAAGAAATTTCCATTTTTTATAAAATATTCAAAATACAAATCAAAATCTTGTATTCTTGAAGATTTTTGATCTATTTCTATAAAGCTATTATCATTTATTTTTATCATCGTTTTTTTCTATAACAAAAAGTTTTTTTAAATCATCCAAGTGTTTTTGTATTTCTTTTTCATTATATTCGCTTCTTAAATACTCTTTTAAAAGCGCTTCAAAGCGGTTGCTAAAAAGTTTTTTCATATCACTATCTTTAATCTCATCATTTTTAAATTCAATTTTTAGAAAATAAGAATGTCCAAGTTGATATTTTTCACCTATATCTTTACTAATTTTATCGTTTAATTTTTTACAAGCTTGTGTGTATTCTTCAATATTATTTGCATAAATTTCATCTCTTATTACATTATAATCACACTCCATTTCTTGCCATATAAAGCGTCTTCTAAGCGCTAAGTCAAAGCTATCTATACTTTTATCTAAATCATTCATAGTTCCTAGTAAAAACATATTTTCAGGCACATAAAAATCCTCATCATCTCTCATAGAGGCATATTGTGTTTTTATCTTACCTTTTTCTCCTCTATACTCAAGCGCATAAAGTAATTCTCCAAAAACCCTAGATAATTCCGCACGGTTAATCTCATCAGCTATGAAAAAATACCCATGATCACTTAGAGCTTCATTAAAATTTCCTTTTTCGAGTTTTTCTAAAAATCCTTTTTCTTCTTCTTTTGCTTTATCACAAAATTCTCTAAAAATTCCATTTTTAAGCTCAAGTTTTAATTGTCCATTTTCAATCCCTGCAGGTTTAATACCTTCTATAAAATCCTCATAAGAAAAACTTGGGTGAAATTGAGTAATGAGCATTTGATTTTCATTTTTAATGATATTTTTTACATTATTTACTATAGTGTAGGTTTTTCCAGTTCCAGGAATTCCATGAAAAATGATGTTTTTATGCGTTTTTAAAAGCTTTTTAAAGCCTTCTAAATCATTGCTTTTTATATCTGCTTTGCCACATAAATTTGCAAAATCATAAGCTGCTTGATAAAGTTTATAATACGCACTTTGTTTTGGATCTTTATTGTTATCATTTTCAGCTAAGTTTTCTTTTGTAATCAAAGCCAAATCAGATTTTTTTATCTTATCAATCAAATTTAAAAATTGATCTAAAATATAGTATTTTGGAAGATTAGGTGTTCTTTCTACTTCAAGTTTTTTCAAAACAAAATCAAAATATGCTTGTTCGTTATTTTGTATATTGCTATTTTCTTTTATGCTTTTAAGTTCATTATTTGAATTTTCATTTAGCATTTCAAAGATATACTTAGCGGTATTTACAGAAGCATCATTTGCAAGTGGAAATTTATCATCTTTAAATTGCATCCAATACGCTAATTCTCTAGCAGTAGCTTTCATACCTTCTACATTTTCAAGCTTATCGAGTAATTGTGTCAAGTTTCTACTTTTATCTGAAGCATCATTTATTTTTTTAAGATTATCATCTAATTTTGTTTTATCTTTTAATAAATTCGTAGCATTACCTTGCATTCTAGCACTATTTATACTTTTATCCCACCATTGTTTAAATTTTTCATCATCAAATTTATCTTCTTTAAATGTTTCACTAAAATTGTCCACAATTTTGCTTTTTGTTTGTAAAAATTCTCCATTTTTATTAAATTTAATATGTATAGTACTTTTATCATTATAAATGTATAAATATTTCTCAAAAGCTTCTTTTAAACTATTAAATTTATCGTTATTTTCCTTATAAATGTTATCAATCAACTCTTTAAATTTCGATTTAATATCATCATTTCCTGAAATTTCACTATTTCTTTCCTTGCCAAATTTAGTATGATAAATATAACATTTTCCATCTTTATCAAAAAAATAACCAAAATTTTTATCTTCATTTTTAATTTCGTTTAATCTAGTTTTTAAATCACCCATTGTTTTCCTTAGTTTTGATTTTTATAATTATAACTTAATTTTTGCATTGTTAATTATACCAAAATAAAAAATTTAAAATAGACAAACACAGTCCACTAAAATAAATTACAATTGTAAAATAAAAATATCAAGTCATGGAGGTGTTAAAAAATAAAAATCAAATTTAAAATAACAAATCAAAAAACAAAGGAATAAAATGAAAAAACTATTTTTAATTTTAAGCATGTTAATGTGTATATGCTTTACTTTTACTAATGCTGAAGTAAATTATACAACAGCACAACAAGATATAACAATAGAAAAAACCATAGATAACAATACAAGCACAAAAATAGCTCAAGAAGATTATACCAATACAATAATCATCACCATAGCTATCTTAATATATATCATCATAGCTGCAGTGCTTGTGTATTATGGATTAAAAGGCAAGGTAGTCATATATAGAAATACAATAGATCTTAGCTTGTGTGTTGGATTATTTGCTGTATTGCCTTTAGCCTTTATAATCTTTATGACATTATTTCTAATGCGAATAGAAAGAGATACTGCGCTAATTATTATGGGTGTCATTGCTTTTATATGGGCATGCGTTGTATTATATATAGCATACACAACACTAAGAGATAATCGTAATAATCCATTACTAATGATTTTAATACTACCTTTAAAAATAACATTAGGATTATGGTATGGACTTAGTATTTTTGCAGTTTTGAGAAAAAGCAATCTTAAAACCGTAGCGCAAAGAAGAGAAGAAAAACAAAATGCGTTAGCACGCTTTGCTTTTTCAAGCGGACTAATTTATGCTCTAATGCGAGATAAACCTTTGAAAAAATAATACTCTAGCCTATTTTAATAAAAATAGGCTAAAATTCAAACAAAACAACAAAGAAAGGTAAATAATGTTTTTTTCAAAATCAAGATACACAAGAGGCACACAATGTGCTAAGTCTTTATGGCTGAAAACTTACAAAGATGAAGTACTAAGTACCCCAGAGAATACTTCGGATAAATTTAAAACTGGTAACAAAGTAGGCGATCTAGCCTGTGAGCTTTTTCCAAATGGAGTAAAGATAGAATTTGAAGGTAGTTCTTTGAATGAAAAATGCGAACAAACTAGAAAACTATTAGAAAATAACCAAGAAGTGATTTACGAAGCTACTTTTTGCTATAATGGCATTTTGATCATGATAGATATTTTACAAAATACTAAAGATGGTATGATCATTAACGAAGTAAAAAGCTCTACATCTTTAACAAAAACACCTACTTCCAAAGTAATTAAAAAAACATATATAGATGATTGTGCTTTGCAATATTATGTTTTGTCAAATTTGGGTTATAAAATCAAACAAGTTAACCTGATACATTTAAACAATGAATACTATAGAGGTGATTTTCTTGATATAAATCAACTTTTTAAGTTCAATGACATCACAGATAAAGTTATCCAAAACCAAGAAGAAGTTAGAAAAAATTTAAAATACTTTGAAGAAATTTTAAGTAAAAATGAAGAGCCAGATATAGACATAGGAACACATTGTTTTGATCCTTATGATTGTGATGGATATAAGTATTGTTGGGTTGAACAAAGAAATTTATGTGAAAATGAGAATATATTTAGCATTTCAAAATCTAATAAAATTTTTAATTTGTACCGTAAAAACATAATCAATTTTAAAGATATAAAAGATCTGTCTACTTTTACCGAGAATCAACAAATCCAAATCAAAGCTTCACTTAATAAAGAAATCTACATAAACAAAGAAAATATCAAAAAATTCTTAGATACACTAACCTATCCCATATATCATCTAGATTTTGAATCCTTTACGCAAGTCATACCTGAATACAGGGTAGTCAAGTCTTATATGCAAATTCCTTTTCAATACTCTTTGCATATAGACTATAAAGACAAGTTAGAGCATAAAGAATTTTTAAGCGAATGTGGGATCGATCCAAGATATGAACTTGCAAAAAATTTGATCAATGATATACCAAAAGATGTTTGCGTGCTTGCTTATAATGCAAGTTTTGAAAAAGGTGTTATAAGAAATTTAGCACTTGCTTTTCCTGAATTTAGTGAGCATTTGTTAAATATAGAAAAAAATATCGAAGATCTTATGATACCTTTTCAAAATAAAGATTATTATCATTATAAAATGCAAGGGAGTTATTCTATAAAAAAAGTCTTACCAGCTCTAATCCCTGATATGGAGCAAGCTTATAATAATTTAGATTTAATCCACAATGGAAGCGAAGCTATGAAAAGTTTTGAAACTATGCAAAATATGGATGAAAACAAAAGAAAAGCTCTCCGCCAAGCCTTACTAGAATACTGCAAACTTGATACTTTAGCCATGGTGAAAATTTTAAAGCATTTAGAAGAGCTTGTAAAATAATAACTATATTAAAAGTTACTGCTTAGAGTTTTTATATCAATCTCTAAGCAAAAATCATCAAACTAGACAGCAGTAGTCTATAAAAATACATTATAATAAAATATTATATCAATCAAAAAAGGAAAACATGTGAAAACAACACTTTTAAAACTAGATAAAAATCTTGCTAATAAAAAAATAATAAATTGTGGTGTTATAAAAAAAGATGAAATGTATTATGCAAGTTTTGAAGAAGATTCGATCTTATTTGACATCAATGGAAATATACTAAAAAAAATCGCTGGCAAGATTTATCACTTAAATGATGATTTATATGGACTTTGCTGCACAAAAGCAAAATGTGGTCTTATAGATAAGCAAGGAAATTTAGTCTTAGAAGCAAAGTATGATTATGTTCATGATTTTTATGATGGTTTAGCTGGAGTTAATCTTAATGGAAAATGGGGTTTTATAGATAAAAAAGGAAATTTAGTTATAGAAGCAAAATATGATGATGCTTTAAGCTTTAACGAAGGTTTGGCCGGAATTAAGCTTAATGGAAAATGGGGTTTTATAGATAAAAAAGGAAATTTAGTTATAGAAGCAAAGTATGATTATGCTTGGGATTTTAGCGAAGGTTTAGCTGTAGTTATGCTTAATGGAAAATATGGATTTATAGATAAGCAAGGAAATTTAGTTATAGAAATAGAGTATGATGTTGTCTTGAATCTTGTTGGTGATTATGAATATGATTACATGGGTTTTGCAGATATAGATGAAAATTGTTGTTATAGTGAGATACTAAAATTTGATACGAATTTATTTTTACTTAAAAAAGGCGAAGAATTAAAACTAAAAAACCTAAATTAATTTAAAATGTTTACGTGCTTGCTTATAATGCAAGCTTATAAAAATTTAGGTTTAATCCAGAATGGAAGCGAAGCTATGAAAAGTTTTGAAACTATGCAAAATATGGATGAAAACAAAAGAAAAGCTCTCCGCCAATCCTTACTAGAATGCTGCAAACTTGATACTTTAGCCATGGTGAAAATTTTAAAGCATTTAGAAGAGCTTGTAAAATAATAACTATATTAAAAGTTACTGCTTAGAGTTTTTATATCAATCTCTAAGCAAAAATCATCAAACCAGACAGCAGTAGTCTATAAAAATACATTATAATAATAACTATATCAATTAAAAAAAGGAAAACACATGAAAACAACACTTTTAAAACTAGATAAAAATCTTGCTAATAAAAAATCTATTGTGCAACCAAAATAAAATAATCACAATTTAAACAATGCTCACTATTAAACAACCTAAAAGCATCTTCACATATCAAAACTTTGATATAGAATATCATGGTTTTGGGGTACTAAATGCAAAGAAAATATATTATATAAATTTAAAAATACACAATACAAAAAATCATCGTATTGTTTTTAAGTCAATTCTAATTGATTCAAACGCACAATTTATAAAAGAATTAAAAGGAAGTATCAATTCCAAAAGCTCTTATAATGGTTTATTTAGAATATATAATGGAGATGAAAATAGCTTTGTAAATAAAAAAGGAAATATTATAAAAATAAATTTTCCTTATAAAATTGATGAAAATATTACAACACAAACTAAATTTAAAAACATAAAAAAATATAAAGAAATTTTAACAACTATTTGTTTAAAAGATAAATGGGGTTTTATAGATAAAAAAGGGAATTTAGTCATAGAAGCAAAGTATGATAATGCTTATGATTTTAACGAAGGTTTAGCTAGGGTTGAGCTTAATGGAAAATGGGGTTTTATAGATAAAAAAGGGGAAATTGCTATAGACACTAAATACAATAAAACCAAAGACTTTTTTCAAGGAATGGCTGCAGTTGAAATTGATAATAAATGGGGTTTTATAGATAAAAAAGGGAATTTAGTCATAGAAGCAAAGTATGATTTTATAGATAGTTTAGATGATGATCTAGCTTTTTTTGACATGCAAGGTGCTTCAAAAATTGGATTATATTTAATATTAAACAAAGAAAATATCGTGAGTTATTTTCACGATGGATTAGCTTCAATCTTGATTAATAAAAAATTTGGTTTTATAGATAAAAATGAAAAGCTAATTATCAAAGCACAATACGATGAAGTAGGTCATTTTAACAAAGGTTTTGCCAAAGTTAAACAAAGTGATAAATGGGGTCTTATAGATAAAAAAGGAAAGATTATTGTAAAAATCAAATATGATCAAATCATAATACTAGATAACAATCTAATATTAGCAATAAAAGATAAGATAGTTAATATGATAAATTTAAAAATCAAAAAAACCATAAAAATAAATGTTTTAAAATACATTAACTTTGATTGTTAAATGTATTTTAAGCACATTCTTTTAAGATCAAATTTTACTCTTTCAACTCTAGCAACCTTAAAATTCTCCAGCCTATATCCTTGCTTATACATGCAATTTGTCTTTGAGAAAAAGGATTAAGGGTTATTTTTCGTTGTATTCTAAGTAAAATTTATGTCCATTTTTACTAAGCTCATAAATTCCATTGCCCAAATCATTTACATTTTCAAACTGCAAATCAAGCACAAATTCTCCATTTGTGTTAATAAAACCCCATTGATTATCTATGCAAACTTGTGCTAAACCTTCTTTAAAATCAAACGCCTCATCAAAATGCTCTTTTATAACAATATTTGCATTTTTATCCACATAAATAAAACCATCACTTGTTAAAACTAATGCCAAACCACAGCTAAAACAAGACATATGCTCATACTCATGCTCACAAAGTATCTCATCATTTTGATTGATCAAAAAATATCTATTGTCTTTTTTTACACTTGCTATGCCTTCGCTAAAGCTATTTGCCTCATCGTATTTTGCTTCTATGATGATTTTTCCTTTTTTATTAATATAGCCGTATTTACCATCTTTTTTTACTACAGCTAAACCTTCGCTAAAATTATTTACATCATCGTATTTTGCTTCTATGATGGTTTTTCCTTTTGTATTGATAAAACCCCATTTACCTCTCGCACAAAAGGCTGCTAAATTCTCACTAAAAAACCTAAGCTCATCATACATCACATCGATGATGATTTTGGTATTTTTATCTATAAAGCCGTATTTGTTAGCTATCTTTACACAAGCCAATCCACCAACAAATTCTTCAACTTCATCAAATTTAGCTTCACAAATTAACATCCCATTTTGATCCATGAAACCAAATTTAGAATTTTCTAAAAACAAAACAAGCTCATCGTCAATAATCTTCATAAAATCAAAACTATTCTTACTAAGCTCATTTTTGTTTTTATCTACCAAAGTATATTTAGTCCCTACCCTGACTTTGATCATATCTTTGGCTATAAATTTCACATCCTTATACATAGGATCAAAAATGCAATTTAAATTTACATCAAACAAACCATATAAAAACTCATCAAACACTAACAAATACTCATCATTTATCAAGCTAATATCATCAAATTTAGCCTCTAAAACAAGCTTTGCAAATTCATTCAAAACTCCGCATTTAACCTTGCCATTGACCTTTTGCTTGCAAAAAAATAATTTTTCATTTAGTCTTTTTATACTTAAAAACTCAAAATCACTTAAAAAATTTCCATTCTGATCAATCAATGCAAACACATCGCCTTTTTTGATCTTAAAAAGCTTATCACTGAGTCTTATAATGCCATCATATTCAGTCTTTAAAATGATATTTGCTTGAGTATCTATGATGATATTTTCATTTCCTTGTCGCAAAAGTGCATAATCATTTACAAAACTACAAACATCATCATATACAAGATCCACCACCACTTTGGCTTTAGTATCTATAAAACCCCATTTGTCATTTATCATAACACCTGCTAAATTTTGACTAAAATTTAAAACCTCATCATATAAAAAATCACAAATTAATTCTCCACTGCTATTTATAAAGCTATACTTACCAGCTTTTTTTACCGCCGCAAAGCCATTTTGAAAATCTCTTACATGATCAAATTCATCATCAATAACAATCCTAACTTCTTTCATCACTTTCCTTTATAAAATGAAATTATATTAGAATTTTATAGACTAAGATTGTCTATATTTTATGCTAGAATATCATTTTAAAAATATGGAGGAAAACATGAAAAAGAAAAAAATACCAAGTCAGGTTCCGTTTAGTTTTGAAGATTCTCCCTTTGAAAGCAAAGAAGAGTATCTAGAATTTATCAAAAACATGCCTAAAATAGCTACTTTAGATAAGGCTTTGATAAAAAAATCAAGAGAGAAAAATTTAGCAAATAAAGCCATTTCTTACATACAAAGAAAAACTAATCTAAGCTACAACAATGCTAAAATTTTAAAAGATATCTTATCAAAAGAGTATTTTCGTAAGATAAGAAGCAAAAACAAAGTCCTTGCTAAATTTATGAAAAGATAAAGCCTTAGGCTTTATCTTGTTTGCTTTCAAAAGAATTTTTTAATACTTCTAGCATTTGATTTTTATGCTCTTTTGCTTTACCAAAAATCCAAGCGATTTTATCTTCGCCATCTTTATTAGCTAGCGCATATATAAGCCATAGTTTTAAAGATATAACTGCTTTTTTATTATCCATATATCTTTTTTGAAAATCTCTATACTTACTTGGCACATCTTGGTTATTCAAAGATGAGTTAAAACTAGAGCTAATAAGAGCTAAATTTCCAAAATTATCTATATTTACATTATTCCAGCCATTCTCATTTGCTTTGCTTTGTGCTTGCACATGTTCTATGGAATTTAAGCTTCTAAAATAGAAATTGCTAGCAATTTTGCTAAAATTTCCCCAATCTATTTTTTTTAATTTTTCATTATATTCTGTTTTTGAATACTTCCATAAATAATACTCCAAACGATAAAACCAATAATGCGGAGTCGCTGTTCCTTTATCTAATATGCATTTTTCTTTTTTAAAAAAATTATCTATTTGAAAGTTTTCATCATCTTTCTTTTGTGAATCTTGTAAAATTTCATTAACTTTACTAATTAAATCATTATTTTGCAGTTGCTCTTTAGCTAAAGTTGTGTCTAAATTTTCAAGGAAAGATATTAGATTTTTCTGATCAACATTTTTATCCTTTGTGATAAAATCATCAAAATTAATGTTATTATTTATTTGTATTTTATTTTCATCATCATTTAACCCATCAAATGAAAAGTTCAAATTAATCTCTTTATCCAAAAATTTCAAAAACGGAGTAAGCCAGTGATGATGATTATTAGTCATACCACTTCTTGCTACGCGTAGATAATTTTGCACCATAGCAAGTTCAGGCATAACATTAGAATCTTCGCTGATTGTGTATGTACTATATTTTTTAGATAATCTTCTAATCTTATAAGAATTTTCCACATCATCTTGACTTTTAATAACAAAATAATCAAATAAAATTCTATATTTTAAAAGATTTATTATGAATTTTTTAGCTTTTTGTTCTATTTTTTGTTGTTCTATTTCTTTTTGTTCTATTTTTATAATTTCTAAAAGCTTATTTTTATCTATAGTAACATCACTAGCTTTTTTCAAATAAGTAAGCTTATAAACATGCAATAAAAAAGTAGGAAAATCTACTATGGATTTAAATTTAAATTCATCTTCATCATCATCTTTTTTTGTAATTTTTTGTTGGTTATTTCCTATAATACACTCAATAGTATTTTCATTTCCACTACTTTCATTTAGCTTAGAAATCACTCTATCGCTAGCTTTTTGAAAGATATAATTATCCATTTGTGAGCAAATATCCCATATATGAGCATAAAGTGTTCTTTCGCTTTCATCTTTAATATTTTTAAGCAATCTTGCTTTTAAAATTTCATGTTTTTCTAGTTGTTTGCCGCGCTTATTCATACGGATAAAAAAGCGGTTTAAGTCAGTATTTTCGGCTAATTCTACAAAAACAAATTTTACTTTTTCATAAATAAAATTGGAAAAATTGGAAAATTCTTTGATATTTTCTTTGATATTTTCTTCAAACCAATTTACTATAATTTCTAAAGCTTGTGGTATGTTTTGGCATATATCTTGTGGAAATTTTTTAATTTCTTGTAAGAATAAATTATTATCATTTTTTTATCACTGCAAAATTTAGCAAATTCTTTTAGAACTTCTTCTTCTTTTTCTCTTATAGGCATAGAAATTCTAAGTTTATTATCGTTTATAATAAAATTTTGCCAATCATTGTAATTTTTATAAGAAAGATAAAATCCTATCAAAAACAAAGTTGTTAAGCGTTGTTGGCCATCTATGAGTAAGTATTTATCATCTTTTTTACTTACCACCACATTACCGATAAAGTATTCTTTATCCTCATTTTCATCAAATTTAGTTTTTATATCATTAAGTAAGGTTTGTATTTGCTCTTTATTCCACTCATATAGTCTTTGATAAGGTGGAATTTCAAAAAAAATATCTTTTACTTCGCTAATATTTTCGATTTTTGCTTCATTACTCATTGTTTATTCCTTTATTTTTTATTTTTTACATAATGCGATGGGATGTTTTTATATAGAGCATCTTTACCTTGATAGTATTTTTCAACAATTTTTACATAATCATCTCTTCCACCATCTAATTCTTGTGTTGATTTTCTTTCTTCTTCATTTTTTATAGCTATAAAATCAAGTAAATTTTGCTCTAATTCCTCTTCAAAAGATACAAAATAAACTTTTTCTAAAAATTCCAAAGCATAATTATTTTGAGTAGCTCTAGAAATACTTAAGCCATAAACTCTTAAACTAAAAGCAGCTCTTGCAAGCAAGGCTAAGAAATAATCACTATTGCCATTTGGAAATTTAGAAAAATAAATCATCACAGCAATGGCATAAATGTATTTATTATAAATAAATCCTGTGTAATATATTTCATCTAGCTCTTGATATAAAGCATTATTTGATAACTTATCAAAAAACTCATTATATTTAAACAAATACTCAAAAAAATCCACCCCATTAGCAAAACTGCTTAAAACCCCTAAATCTTCCTTACTATAAAGGAATTTATCACTAAAAAATTCTTTACAAAACTCTTCATATATTTGTTCTGTTTTAATTTTATCTACTCTAATGTTTTTATGTTTTAACCATGCTCTAGCAGGTGCTAAAAGCTCATCAAATAAAATAGTGATTTTTCTTTCATTTTTTGCAAGATTTTCAAATTTCCTTGCATAATAACCTAGCATACTACCTTGATTTTTCTCTAAAGAATGCAAATGAAAAGCCTTTATAAGATCGTATGATTTTAAGCCTTTTCCTTTTGAATTTGCACTATCAAAAAACAAAAACGCATCATCTACACTTGGAGCTAAAACGCAGATAAATTCTATATTCTCTAAAAGAAAATTTAAAAACTTGTCTTTTTTATTATTTTTATAACTTTCAAAATAAGCTTTTATATACTCGTAATTTTCTTTGATATGATATTTTGACTCATTATGAGAGTAATTAACTTTACCTAAAAAATTACCTATTTTGCATTCTTTGTATTTTCCTTGATTGTTTTTACATATTTTACATTCTGTGCATTTTTCTTGATTGTTTTCGCATAAAACTCTTAAAATTAAAGCCAAGGTGGTAAGGCGTTGTTGGCCATCTACTATATTAAACTTTTTTTCTGTATTTTCTATATTTTCTGTACGTAATATCAAACTTCCTAAAAGATATTTTTGGTTTTTATCTATTTGTTCGCTTATATCTTTTAAAAGAATTTTAACTTGCTCTATACCCCAAGCATAAGGGCGTTGATAATAAGGTATGTTTAAAGAAAAAGCTTTATCAAAAATACCGCTACCATTAATTTTATTTCCACACACCAACTCTTTCAAACTTACAACGCAAGATTTTACTTCTGTATTTTTACCACTCATTTATAGCCTTTCTAAATTTTAAGCTTATTATATCAAGCTATCTATCATTTCCAAAGCTTCCAAAGCTTTCATCTTAAGCCCTATGCCATTTCTAAAAAACTTTGGAAAATCACACTCATTTGGATTGATCCTTAAAAGTGTTCTAGCTTTGCTTTTTTTACAAAAATCCTCGCCAAACATACGCATACTAGGCACAGCTTTACCAGCTCCAAGCTCTATAAGCAAGATGTTTTTATCCTCTAAGGGTTTAAGCCAGTTTTTATAACTTTGCTTTTGTAAAAAATAACGGCTATCATTAAAACTACCATCATTAAACATCAAGATATTTGGCCTTGCTAAACCTTGACATCTAGGGCATTTTGGCAAAGATAAAGCTTTGAAATTTTCCATATCTATATCTAATTCCTCTTGCATTTGCCAGATCAAATCACCACATGCATAATTAAAACATTGTAAATAATTTATATTTCCATGAAATTCATAAATCTTATTCTCATCAAAGCCAGCCTTTTTAAAATGCCCATCTACATTAGTCGTAACAACATAATAATCTTGTTTGCTTTTTGCAAGTTTTAAAAGTATTTCATAACCTTTATGTGGCATAGTATCTTTGTATAATTTAAATCTATGTCCATAAAAAGCCCAAGCAAGCTGTGCGTTTGTATAAAAATTCGTAGGATTAGCCATGCGTTCAAAGTCTATGCCTAGTTTTTGCAAATGCGGATAAGCTCTCCAAAAACCTTCTTTTCCTCTAAAATCAGGCAAACCACTATCTACTCCCATGCCAGCTCCAGCTGTGATAATGATTACCTCTGCTTTGTCTAAAGCTTCTTTTATATAAGTTTGTATTTGCATTTTTTACCTTTAAAAATTTTCATAATCAAATTTCCTAGCCTCATGTAGTTCTTTAGCTACTTCAAGGCTCATTTCCCAAAAAACTGCATTCATGGATTTTGGCATGCAGTTTTCATCTTCGTATTTTTTGTTTATAGCCTTATAAACCTCATCATTTTCCTCACAATCAACAGCAAGACTACCTAAATAAGGATACGACAAATACCCTACTGGAGCCGTATCAAATACCATAGTTAGTTTTGTTTTTGGAAAATTTTCTTTCATAAAAGCTAAAAATTCATCTCTAGCTTTATAATCTGTCTTGTCTTTATCAAACAAATCGCTATGTTTTGTTTTATTGACATGAAAATCATTGTTTGGAGTGTTAAAACACATCCAAAAAGATTTTTTACCTCTTTGGATGGTATAATCTTGAATAGTTTCAAGCGCTAAAGCCATTTTTCATCCTTTTTATATTGTATTGATATAATTATACTATATAAAATGGACTTTTGCTGTCTATATTTTAACCTTTACATTTTTGAGCTATCACATCCATAGATTCTTGTGAGAGAACAAAATTTGTATGATAAAGCAAGCAACTACCCATATCAAGTACTTTTAGCACAAGCTTTTTGTTATTAGTATCTTTTGGATTGTGCCTTGTATTAGCTAGATCATAAATTTCATACACCATATCTTTGCTAAGCTTGTTAATATCAAGTTCTATGATATTTTCTTCAAATTTCATAGGCTCTTGCGTGAACTCTTCTTTGTTTTCTTTTTTTGCAAAGCTTTTTTTCTTACTAAAAAATTTTAACTCATTTTCCTTTGCTTCTTCTAGGGTGTAAATTTCATTTAAACTAAAGCTTAAATCATTGTCGTTGTTTTTATATCTTAGTAAAAAGGCAAAGGCTTCATCTTTGCTTTCTTTAAAAAGCGCTTCAACTTTTTCTACTTGAGCTTCAAAGATGATCATATCAAAAGTAGAATAAAAGTCTAAAACCACGGCCTTAGCATATCTTTTACCGCTTTTACTCATCATCGATTTAAAATCTTCGATCTTTCCTACAACCAAAAGCTCACCTTCGCCTTTAAGTGTTTCAAAATCCATACTTTTAAAATACTCTATGCCTTCTATTTGACTTGCAAATTTATCTAAAGGATGGCCTGATACATAAATTCCTAAGATTTCTTTTTCATAGCCTAGTTTTTCCATTAATTCAAATTCTACCTTGCTATCATGAAACCCTACTTTGATATCTGCAGCTATTTCCTCTTCTCCAAAAAGCGAAGCAGTGGAGTTTCTTTTAACTTCAGCAATTTTCCTACTTGTTTCTGAAATAAGCTCAAGATTATCCACCAAACATTTTCTAGTATAGCCAAACTCATCAAAAGCACCTGATTTAGCTAAATTTTCTATGGTTTTTTTATTAATCTTAGTTGGATCAATCGAGCTTATAAAATCATCAAAATCACTAAAACCTTCTTCCTTACGAATAGCCATGATATTTTCTATCGCAGGAATTCCCACACTTTTAATCGCTCCAAGCCCATAAATAATAGCTTCAGAACCATCTTCAAGCTTAGTTGCACTAAATTCTCTTTGGGCTTTGTTAATGCTTGGTGGCAAAAGCTTGATGTTCATTCTTTTCATCTCTTCAATGTATTTTGCAACCTTATCTACATTGCTTTCTTCGCTTGTTAAAAGTGCAGCCATAAACTCACTTGGATAATAAGTCTTTAAATACGCTGTTTGAAAGGTTATAAGTGCGTAAGCAGCTGAGTGAGATTTATTAAAACCATATTCAGCAAATTTCAAAATAAGCTCAAACAAATCATCAGCCTTTTTCTCATCATAGCCTTGTTTTTTAGCACCTTCTAGATATTCTGCTTTAAGATTATCCAAAATTTCTCTTTTTTTCTTACCCATAGCACGGCGCACATTATCAGCCCCGCCCAAAGAAAAACCACCGATTTTTTGCACTATTTGCATAACCTGCTCTTGATAAACTATAACTCCATAGGTATTTTCAAGTATAGGTTTTAAATCTTCAAATGCATAAGTTGCAGCCTTTCTACCATGCTTGATATCGATAAAATCATCCACCATCCCACTATCAAGTGGGCCTGGTCTATATAAAGCTAAAACCGCGATTAAATCTTCAAATCTTTCAGGCTTTAACCTGGCATTCAAACTTTGCATACCACCTGATTCTATTTGGAAAATGCCCAAGGTATTACCACTTTGTATGGTTTTATAAACCTTAGGATCATTCATATCAATCTTTTCCCAAATTACATCTTTACCATAGCGCTTTTTTACTAGCTTAATCGCATTATCAATCACCGTAAGAGTTTTTAAACCCAAGAAGTCAAATTTGATTAAATCTACATCTTCAAGATATTCTTTAGAATACTGCGTAACTAAATGACGCTCATCATTTTTGCTTTGCCTAAAAAGAGGAGCTTTATTCCACAAAGCTTCATTAGATATCACAACTCCAGCTGCGTGCATACCTGCATTTCTATTTAAACCCTCTAGTGCCTTAGCAAAATCCCAAACTTGACGTCCTTTTGGATGAGAATTTACAAATTCAGCGATTTTTGGTTCTTGCTCATAAGCTTTTTCTAAAGTGATTTTTAGCTCTTCAGGAACTAATTTTGCCAAAGCATCCGCATCAGGTATGCTCATATCACAAACCCTAGCTACATCACGGATTACTCCCTTTGCCAAAAGCTTACCAAAGGTAATGACTTGCGCAACCTTTTCAGCTCCGTATTTATCAATAACATAATCAATCACTTCCCCTCTTCTATCTTGACAAAAATCCACGTCAATATCGGGCATTGATACACGCTCAGGATTTAAAAATCTCTCAAAAAGAAGATTATAAGGTATAGGATCTAAATCTGTAATTTTTAAACAATACGAAACCAAACTCCCTGCAGCACTCCCACGTCCTGGTCCAACTGGTATATCTTTTTCCTTAGCTGCGGCGATAAAATCATGAACGATTAGCATATAACCTGAAAATTTCATATTTTTAATAATACTAATTTCTAAATCAAGCCTATCTTTATACTCTTGATGTTTGCTCTCATCGATAAATTGAAGTCTTTCTTCTAAGCCCTTTTTACAAAGATACTCAAAAACTATATCATCATTATCAAAGCTAAATTCTTGATCTTCTTGACTTAAACTTAAGCCATATTTTTTCGCATATTCACGGGTAAATTTAAAATTTGGTGGTGTTGGATCGCCTAGTTTTAATTCTAGATTGCATTTATTAGCTATTTCTTGAGTATTTTCAATGGCTTCAGGAATATCAGCAAAAAGTTCACTCATTTGCTCTGGTGTTTTTACATAAAACTCATGTACTTCATGTCTTAAACGCCCTGGATCATCAAGCTTAACCCCCATAGCTATACACATAAATACTTCATGTGCAGCTGCTCTTTCTTTAAAAGTATAATGCGTATCATTGGTTGCGATGATTTTTATATCAAGCTCTTTAGCAAGTTTGATGATAGAATCATCGATAAATTTTTGATCATCAATACCATGACGCATAATCTCAAGGTAAAAATCATCTCCAAAAACCTTTTTATACCAAAGCGCAGCTTCTTTTGCGCCTTCATAACCTTTTGCGCCAAATTTTAAATTTCTTTCATTTTTGGTATTTAAATGCCAATTAACCTCACCTTGCAAACACGCAGAAGAGCAAATCAAACCCTCACTATGTGCTTCTAATAGCTTTTTGTTAATCCTTGGGTAATAATACAAACCATGTATATAACTTTGCGAGCTTAAATACATCAAATTTTTATAGCCAATTTCATTTTTAGCAAACAAACAAATATGAAAGCGTTGTCTTGAGCTTTTATCACTTAAATCATCGTGATTATGTAAATATGCTTCAAGCCCTATGATAGGTTTAATCCCCTCAGCCCTCATCGTTTTATAAAAATCAATGGCCCCAAACATATTTCCATGATCAGTCATAGCAACACTTGTTGCACCTTGAGATTTTAGCGTTTTGGCAAGCTCTTTGAGTTTATTTGCTCCATCAAGTAAAGAATATTCTGTGTGTAAATGTAAATGTGTAAATTGGCTCATATTTTCCCTTGTATTTTTTTATTATTATAAAAAAAAACCTTAAATTTAAAACTTACAAGCATAAAAAATGTATAATAACTTACTTTCAAAAAAGGAGTAAAAAATGGAAGTAAAAATTTATTATTGTAATCTTTGAAATTACAAACCACAAGCTGCAAGGGTTGCAGAAGAAATACAAAATGAATTCAAAGATGTGCAAATTTCTACCATAGAAAAAGGTGGTGGTCATTTTATAGTAGAAGTAGATAGCAAAATCATTTACTCTAAAAAAGACTTGTTTAACTGCGAAGTAGATAGATTTCCTCATGAGGGTGAAATCACCAAGCTTATGAAACAAATGTAAGCTAAACCCTCATTAGCGAGGGTTTATTTTGTTAAAGGAACAAGCATACCTTCATAAAGTTTTTGATAAATTTCTTCTGAGCATAAATGCTTAGCAAGCTCCAAACCAAATAAAATAGCCGTAGCAGGCCCAGCTGCTGTGATGACATTTTCATTTACCACAACTGCTTTATTTAATCTAGTTCCTTCAATACCTACTTCACAACCAGGATAGCAAGAAAATTCCCCATTAATCACCCCTGCTTTTGCCAATACCATAGGTGAAGCACAAATAGCCGCTACGATTTTTTTCTTAGCATGTAAATCTTGTATGATTTTTATGATAGCTTGATTGTTTTTTAAATTCATCATACCTTCAAATCCACCTGCCAAAGCAATTGCGTCTAAATTTTCTTGATCAACACTAGATAAACTCACATCAGCCCTTATACAAATTCCATTAGCACCTTGCACTAAAAGCTCATCATCTAGCGAAGCAATAATTACTTCTAAATTTCCACTAGCTTCTCCTGCTCTTTTTAAAACATCAGCTATACCTATAAACTCAGCTTCTTCAAAACCTTTTGCCAAAGGCACTAAAACTTTTTTCATTTTTTCTCCTTTTAGTCGATAAATCTTTTATTTAATTCATGAAAATACTCTATGCGTCTATCGCGTAAAAATGGCCACCATCTACGCACATTTTCACATCTTTGCATGTCAATTTCAACGATTTTACAAAGCTCTTGTTTATCATCGGCTCTAAAAAGCTCTTCACCTTGAGCCCCAAAAACAAAAGAATTTCCCCAAAATCTTATGCCATCTTCCACACCGCTTTCATCTTTTTCAAAACCCACTCTATTAATAGCTACTACAGGTAAGCCATTAGCTATAGCATGGCCTCTTTGCACACCTATCCAAGCTTCAAGTTGTCTTTGTTTTTCTTCTTTTTCATCCTTATCAAACCAACCTATAGCAGTAGGATAAATCAAAATTTGAGCTCCCTTTAAAGCCATTAACCTAGCAGCTTCAGGATACCATTGATCCCAACATATTAAAACCCCAAGTTTTCCAACACTTGTTTGTATAGGTTCAAAACCCAAATCACCTGGAGTAAAATAAAATTTTTCATAAAAACAAGGATCATCAGGTATGTGCATTTTACGGTATTTACCTGCTATGGAGCCATCTTTTTCAAATACCACGCTAGTATTATGATAAAGCCCTGCGCTTCTTTTTTCAAATAAAGAAGTTACCAAAACAACTTTATTTTCCCTAGCTACATTAGACCAAAATTTAATATCTTCTTCATAATCATTTGCCAAATCAAAAAAGTTTGTATTTTCACTTTGGCAAAAATACTGCGTTTGATGAAGTTCTTGCAAGCATACAAGTTCAGCCTTTTCTTTTACTGCTTGTTTGATAAGTTCACATGTTTTTTCTATAGTTTTTTCTTTATTTTGTTTAAATTCTTGCTGTATGAGCGCTAATTTCATTTTTACTCCTTTCTTCTTCTGAATCATCATAAGGGTCTAAGTGTATATGGATATTCCAAAAATCATCTTTAAAATGCTCCCTTATACTATCTTCAATCTCATCACCGATTTTATGAGCTTTTAAAAGTGATATTGTAGGTTCAAAAACTAAATGCACACTAACATAAAGTATATCAGGGCTTTTTCTAGTTTTTAAATGATGAAAGCTTTTGAGTTCTTTGTTTGCACTTATAATTTGCTTAATCACTTCAACTTGTTCTTTATCAATAGCTACATCTAATAAAATTTTAGAACTTTCTTTGATGATTTTAAAAGCTGAAAAAATCGTATATAAACTTATAGCTATACCAAATAATCCATCAATAAAATGATAATTTGTAAAAGCTATAATCACAAGTGCTAAAAGTGTTAGAGCATTAGTCAAAAAGTCTATTTTATAGTGCAAGCTATCAGCTTTTATAATCAAGCTTTTTGTTTTTTTGGCAACATAATTTAAAAAAACCACCAAACACAAAGTCACAAGCATAGCAAAAGCCATGACAAAAATTCCAAGATCAAGTTTTTCTACACTTTCTTGATTGTGAATTTTCAAAACACTCTCATAAAAAATATAAACCCCAATCCCGCTAATAACAAGACCTTCAAAAAGCCCCATTAAGGCTTCAATTTTACTAAGGCCAAAATTATATTCTTTACTAGAGCCTTGAGAGCTTTTTTTCAAAGCTAAAAAATTTAAACCCGAAATCACACAATCAAGTAAAGAATCAATCGCACTAGAAAGCACCGCAACAGAACCCGAAGCTAAACCTACTATAAATTTAACAATAGCTAAAAAAACAGCACATACACTTGCGATAATGGTTGCGCTTTTTTGCAAATTCATCTTTGACCTTCATAGCGGTTTTGACAAGAACAATGCAAAGAACCATTTTGTCTTAAAAATACTCTTGCATCAACCCCTACTACTTTTCTATCTTTGCATGTTTTTTGTAAATTTTCTAATACCAAAGCATCGTTTTCATCATTATAAGTTGGCACTATCAAGCCACCATTAACAAAAACAAAATTTGCATAAGTAGCACCAAGTCTTTTACCTTCAAAATACAAAGGCTTAGGTAAAGGAAGCTCTAATAAATCAAATCCTGTTTTTTTCAGCTCCTCTTCCATAGCCTTTAAAGGTGCATAATGCTCATCATTTTCATCTTTACACACACAATAAGCAATGGTTTTTTCATTGATAAATCTTGCTAGAGTATCTATATGATGATCAGTATCATCACCTTTTATATAACCATGATTTAACCATATAATTTGTTTTAAGCCAAAAATTTCTTTTAACTTGGTTTCAATTTGCTCTTTATTTAAATGTGAATTTCTATTTTCATTTAACAAACAAGCACTCGTTGTAAGCATTACTCCTTGCCCATTAAAATCAATACTCCCACCTTCTAAGATAAGATCAATTTTTTCTAATTTTCCAGATAATTTTTGTGCAAAAAGTTTTGAATTTACCGCATTATCTAAAGTGCTTTGAAATTTATCACCCCAAGCATTAAAAATAAAATCAAGCCCTATGAGTTTATCATCTTCACACACATCAATTGCACCAAAATCTCTAATCCAAGTATCATTAGTATCGCACTTAAAAAAATCAACGTTTTTTATATGCTTAAATCTTTGAAAGTCTTTTTCACTTGGTGCTATAAGTAAAACTTTTTGAAAATTTGCCACAGCTTTAACAAATTCTTCATAGCTTTGCAAAATCTCTTCTAAATAAGGCTTCCAATCGCTATTTTCATGAGGCAAGGAAAGTAAAAGTAGCTCTTGTTTTTGCCATTCTGCTATGCTTTTTCTCATTTTGATACCCTTTTTGATAAT
The DNA here is from genome assembly GCF_025771865.1 of Campylobacter sp. IFREMER_LSEM_CL2090. Classification (NCBI taxonomy): domain Bacteria; kingdom Pseudomonadati; phylum Campylobacterota; class Epsilonproteobacteria; order Campylobacterales; family Campylobacteraceae; genus Campylobacter; species Campylobacter sp. IFREMER_LSEM_CL2090. The sequence goes on along the minus strand of NZ_JAKMRA010000001.1, from coordinate 188,973 downwards.
TAAAAAAGTATTTTAACATTTTTAATGATAGTTTTTTACTCTTTTTTTAAAACCCAAGCAAAATACCATATCGCAAAAGATAAAAGCAAAATCATAAAAAGCTTTTTATCATACACTCCAAATCCTATATAAAGTACAGAATACATAAAACCAAAACTTCCTGCATAAATGCAAATTCTACTCATTAAACCATTTTCCACCGCTCTAAAACATGGGCATTTGTGAAAAAATTTCTTTTTTGCTTCTTTGGGTTTAAAAAAACTCAAAACCGCACTTAAAATCAGCAAAAAACTTAAAAAATATAAAACCTTATCCATTAGTGAAAATACCTTAACCAAGCAGGAATTGCACTTTGCTCTTCTTTTAAAGAACTTTCTTCTCCATGCCCTGGAAGCAATCTAAAATCTTTTTCATAAGCTAAAACTTTTAATAAACTCTCTTTCATCTTAGCTGCATCTGAGTAAGGAAAGTCCCATCTACCAATACTACGGTAAAATAAAAAATCTCCACTAAAAAGCACATCTTCACCCACAAGTTCTATCATACAACACCCTGGAGTATGCCCTGGGAAATGATGAAATTTAAACTTAAACTCATCTATACTAAATTCATTTTCATTTTCTATTAACACATCAGCATTTGAATGCTCAAAACCATAATTAAAAGGATCTTTTAACATAAAAGCATCATCTTTATGGATAAAAAGTGGAATTTCATAAACCTTTTTAACTTTAGCATTATCATAAACATGATCATAATGACCATGAGTATTTAAAATAGCTAAAGGCTTGCTTGCGTTTTCTTTGATAAACTCATAAGCATTTTCACCTGGGTCGATGATGATTTGCTTGTTATTATGATCTATAATATAACAATTTGTTTCATACATTCCGCATGGTTGTTTTAAAATACGCATATAAACTTCCTTTTAACTAAATCAAATATAATTTTAAAAAATTAATATTTAAAGATTTTTTATGAATTATACAAAATTACAAGAATTATTGATCAATTTTATAAAAGAACAAGCAAGAGATAAAAATCTCATCTTAGGTTTAAGCGGTGGGATAGATTCAGCTTTAGTAGCTCATCTTTGCAAAAAAGCAGTAGGTGAAAAACTTTTTGTGCTTTTAATGCCTACAAAACATTCTAAAAAAGAAAATTTAGATGATGCATTAATGCTTTGTAAAGATTTACAAATTCATCATAAGATTGTTTATATTGATGAAGTACTTTGTGCTTATGAAAAAATTTGTCAAGACTTAAACCCTTTACGCTTTGGAAATTTAGCTGCAAGAGTGCGTATGAGTTTGCTTTATGATTATTCGGCTTTACACAATGCATTGGTAGTAGGCACTTCTAATAAAAGCGAACTTATGCTTGGCTATGGAACTATTTATGGGGATTTAGCTTGTGCTTTTAACCCTTTGGCTACGCTTTATAAAAGTGAAGTTTTTGAGCTTGCTAAATTTATGGGTGTGCATGAAAATTTCATACAAAAAGCCCCTAGTGCTGATCTTTGGCCAAATCAAAGCGATGAAAAAGATCTTGGCTATAAATATGAAGTTTTAGATGAAGTTTTAAAAGCTTTAGAAAACAATCAAAGTTTGGAAAATTTTGATGAGAATTTAAAAAATTTAGTCTTAGAGCGTGTGCAAAATAATGCCTTTAAAAGAAAACCTCCAACAACATTAAAGAATACATATGACTTGGCTTGATCGCTATTTTTTTAAACCTAATTTTTTGCAAAAAACTCTAGCCTTTTTGCTTTTGCCTTTTAGCTTTTTATATATGATTATAGCGATTTTAAATACTAAATTTAAAAAAGAACTTGATTTTAATTTACCCATTATAAGCATAGGCAATCTAACCCTAGGAGGCAATGGAAAAACTCCCATTTGTAAAGCCATAGCAGCTGAGTTTGAAAATTGTTTTATCATCTTAAGAGGCTATAAAAGACAAAGTAAAGGCTTAATCATCGTTAAGCATAAAGATGAAATTTTGTGCGATATTAAAGAAAGTGGCGATGAAGCTATGGAATATGCACTTACAAAGCACATTAATGGAGTGATAGTAAGCGAAGATAGGGTTAAAGGCATACAAAAAGCTATCGAGCTTGGAGCAAAAATCATACTTTTAGACGATGCTTTTTCTAAATTTCACATTAAAAAACTTAATATTTTATTACAAAGTAAAGATGAGCCATTTTTTGATTTTACCCTACCTAGTGGGGCTTATCGTTTGCCAAAATCTTTTGCCAAAAGGGCTGATTTTATAGCTAAAGAAAATGAAGACTTTGTGCGTTATTCTCATGTAAAAGAAAATCAAAAAGCCGTTTTAATAAGCTCTATTGCAAAGCCTTTTAGATTATATGAGCATTTTATCAAAGCTAGGGCTTGTTATTTTTTTGCTGATCATTATACTTTCAAAAAAGAAGAATTAGAAAAACTTTTAAAAAAACACAATTGCGACACTTTAATGCTAACCTTTAAAGACTATGTGAAAGTAAAAGATTTTGGCTTTAAAATTGAACTTATCCATCTTGATATTGTTTTAAAAGATAGTTTTAAGCAAGTTTTGCAAGATTATATTTATAAATTTAACAAAAAGGAAGAAAATGTTACTACACTCAACCCAAGATAAAAATCACCAAGTAAGCTTTTCAAAAGCCTTACTTAGCCCTAGTGCACCTAATAATGCTTTATACGCTCCACTTAATCTACCAAAGCTTGATAATGAAGCTTTAAAAAATTTAAACTATAAAGAATTAGCCTTAAAAATCATCACAGCTTTTGATTTTGATTTAGAGCTTGAAGTTTTTGAAAAAGCTTTGAAAACTTATGAGAGTTTTGATGATAAAACCTGCCCTATTAATTTGAAAAAAATTAATGATAAGCTTTATATTAATGAATTATTCCATGGGCCAACAAGAGCTTTTAAAGATATGGCTTTGCAACCTTTTGGCGTGCTTTTAGAACACTTAAAAAAAGATAATGATTTTTTAATCATGTGCGCTACAAGTGGTGACACAGGGCCTGCAACATTAAAAAGCTTTGAAAATAAAAAAGGTATAAAAGTAGTTTGTATTTACCCAAATGAAGGCACAAGTAAAACTCAAGCTTTACAAATGACACATTCAAATGCAAGCAATTTAAAATCCATAGCCATTGAAGGTAATTTTGATGATGCGCAAAATGCTCTAAAAGCGCTTTTAAATGATGAGGATTTTAAAAATACTTTAAAAGAAGAAAAGTTAAGTCTAAGTGCTGCAAATTCAGTTAATTTTGGAAGAATACTTTTTCAAATCATCTATCATTACTATGCTAGTTTAAAAATCGATAAAACAATAGATATCATCATTCCAAGTGGAAATTTTGGCGATGCTTTGGGAGCTTATTATGCTAAAAAAATGGGAGCAAATATAGGCAAAATTAAAATTGCTTCCAATTCAAATAATATTTTAAGTGAGTTTTTTAATACAGGCAAATATGATTTAAGAAATAAAAGCTTACAAAAGACTATTTCTCCTGCTATGGATATACTCATATCATCAAATATAGAAAGATTGCTTTTTGATAAATTTAAAGATGAACGCACCAAAGAGTTAATGCAGGCTTTAAAGAATGAAAAATATTATGAGCTTAGCCAAAAAGAGCTAGAGCTTTTACAAGAAGACTTTGAAGCTGATTTTTGCAATGATAATGAGTGTATGCAATATATCAAACAATACAGCCACTTAGGACTTTTAGACCCCCATACTTGCACTTGCTTTAAAATGCTTGATTCTAACACCACTACGCTTATTACTTCCACAGCACAATGGAGTAAATTTACCCCAAGTATGTATCAAGCAATTTATAATAAAGAATGCCAAGATGAACAAGCTTGTATGCAAGAACTTGCAAAAGAATTTAAACAAGAAATTCATCCAAATATTGCAAGCTTATTTACAAGTACACAAAAGCAAAATCAAGTTTGCAAACTCAAAAATCTAAAACAAACTATTATAGAATGGATAAAACAATGATTATCATACCCGCAAGATTAAAATCAAGTCGTTTTGAAAATAAAATTTTATGTGAAATTGATAATTTACCTATGTTTATTTATACAGCTAAAAAAATGCAAGAAGTTGATGAAGTGTGTGTGGCGCTTGATGATGAAGAGGTTTTAAAAATAGCGCAAAAACATAATGTAAAAGCAGTTTTAACAAGTAAAAATCACGAAAGTGGCACTGATAGGATCAATGAAGCTTGTCAAATTTTAAAACTAAATGAAAATGAGCTAATCATCAATGTCCAAGCCGATGAGCCTTTTATAGAAACACAAAATATTAAAGATTTTAAGGAATTTAGCCAAAAAGCTTTTAAAGATGAGCTTTGTTTTATGAGTAGCTGCTACAAAGAAGTAGATGCAAAAGCTTGCGATGATCCTAATTTGGTTAAAGTAGTTACTGATAGTAATGATTATGCTTTATATTTTTCAAGATCTAAAATTCCTTATGAAAGAGCAAATTATAAACAAAGTTTTAAAGCTCATCTTGGAATTTATGCATATAGGGTTAAAAATTTACAAGAATTTTGCACTTTGAAAAACTCAGCTTTGGAAGAATGTGAAAAATTAGAACAATTAAGAGCCTTAGAAAATGGCAAAAAAATCAAAATGTTAAAAATACAAAGTCAAAGCATAGGTATAGATACAAAAGAAGATTATGAGAAAGCTTTAGCTAAATTTGGAGTTAAAAAATGAAAAAAATACTTTTTTTACTAAGCTTGTTTTTTACACTTCATGCAAAAGAATTAATCGTAGGTATGGAGTTAGCCTACCCTCCTTTTGAAATGAGTGATACCAAAGGTAATCCAAGTGGTATTAGTGTAGAGTTTTTACAAGCCTTTGCCAAAGAAAAAAACTATGATTTAAAAATTCAAAACATAGCTTGGGATGGACTCATACCTGCTTTAAGAACTCAAAAAATAGATCTAATCATGTCTTCTATGAGTATGAGTGAGCAAAGAAAAAAAGTAATAGATTTTACCTTGCCTTATGCTAAGGCAAATTTAGCGATATTAAGCGCTAAAAAATCAAATATTAATTCCATAGAAGATTTAAATCAAAAAGGAAAAATCCTTGCTTTAAAAAGAGGTTCAAGTGCACATTTATATGCTCAAAAAAATCTTAAAAATGCAAAAATCCTAGTATTTGATAAAGAAAATGCAGCTATTTTAGAAGTCATTCAAGCAAAAGCTGATGCTTTTATTTATGATCAAATGAGCATTTATAAAGCATGGAAAAAACATCCTGAGCAAACAAAAGCTATTTTTACCCCTTTTGAAAAAACACCTGAGCAATGGGCCATAGCTTTAAATAAAAATAATACCAAATTAAAAGAAGAGCTCAATGAGTTTATTTTAAAATCTAAAGAAAATGGTCTTTTTGATAAGCTAAGTCAAAAATACCTCAAAGATATGCAAGAAGTTTTCAAAGAACAAAAGCTTGAGTTTTTCTTTTAAGAAAAACTCTTTTCAAGCTTTCTTGAAAACATAGAAATAGGTAAAGTTAAAACCAAATAGCAAAGTGCTAAAGGAATGTAAATTTCTAAAGTTGAAAAAGTAAAAGCATTGATTTCTTGAGCATTTTGAGTTAATTCTGAAATAGCTATAACACTTAAAAGAGAGCTATCTTTAATTAAATTACTAAGTTGTCCACTTAGTGGTGCTAAGATATTTTTTAAAGCTTGGGGAAAAATCACGCTTTTATAAATTTCAAACTCACTCAAACCCAGAGCCTTAGCACTTTCATATTGCATTTTATCAACACTTAAAATCCCTGCTCTAAATATCTCACAAATATAAGCACTAGCAAATAAAGCTAAAATCAACACTCCACAAACATAGCGATTATCAAGTCCCAAATTATCTGCAAAAATGTAATAAATCAATAAAATTTGCACTAGCAAAGGCGTACCCCTGATAAGTTCTATAAAAACTCTTGCAATCATATTAAAAAGCACTATTTTACAAAGACTCATATAGCATAAAATCAAAGCAAAAATCACACCTACAATCAAAGACAAAACACTAATAAAAAAACTCGTAAAAAAACCCTGTATCATTTTGTCTTTATATTCATAAATTGCCCCAAAATCAAAATTATAACTAGCGCTTAAAAAAGATAAATAAAAAAATAAAAACAATAAAAAAACCAACAAAAAAGCATTAACCATATATACTTTTAAAGTAATTTTTTTATGCTCGTTAAATTTATTGTGTACTAAAAAAATACTATTCAAAAATTTCCTTTATTATGATTTCAAATATAGCAAATAGCAGCTAAATTTCACTAAATATTAAGATTGTTAAAAATTGGAATTTTAGTTTATAACAAACTCCTTAATTTAGGATAATTATTAACTTAAATTTACCACAAATAAGTAAAATAAAACAAATTTAATTTATAGTTTCAAGGAGAAAAATGCGTTTTTTAGCGGTATTTTTTATTTTTTTAAATTTAGCTTTTGCTAATAATGGAGTATTATCACTCAATGAAGCTTTTAAACTCAATACCCATAGTAACAATCAAGGAATTTTTTTAAAAATCAATCTTGCAGATAGAATTTATCTTTACAAAGATCAAATCAAAGTAGAATTAGATTCAAATGACATTACTTCTTTATTAAATTTCCCACAAACTCAAACTAGAGAAAACAAAGAGGTAATCTTTAGTCAACTTGAACTTTTTATACCTCAATTATTATTAGATGATTTTGTTAAAAATAACAAAGCAAAACTTTCCTTAGCTTATCAGGGTTGCTCAGAAGAAGGTTTATGCTATCGTCCTGTATATGTAAATTATGAACTTAATAAACAAAATGGATTTTATACTATAAAATCCGCTAAAGATCAATTTAAAAAGCAAAATGAAGATGAGCAAATTGCTAATGATTTAAGCACACAAAATATATTTATCACGCTTTTAACTTTTTTTGGTTATGGCTTGTTATTAGCACTTACTCCTTGTATTTTACCAATGATACCTATTCTTTCTTCATTAATCGCAATGAAGCTCAAAGATAAACCATCTAAAAAATATAGCTTTTATTTATCTTTTATCTATGTCTTTTTTATGTCTTTAGCTTATGCTATAGCAGGTGCTTTAGTAGGTCTTGCAGGAGCTAATGTACAAGGTTTATTGCAACAACCTTGGATTATCATTACTTTTGCTGGCATTTTTGTATTGCTCTCACTTTCCATGTTTGGCCTTTATGAATTACAACTACCACTTAAATTTCAAAATTTTATTAATAAAAAAATAGAAGACAAAAACGGAGTTTTTGGTATAGCTATTATGGGCTTTTTATCAGCTCTTATTGTAGGACCTTGCGTGGCTGCACCTTTAGCAGGGGCTTTGCTTTATATTACTAATAGTGGCGATGTATTTTTAGGAGGACTTTCTTTATTTGTGATGAGTTTTGGTATGGGCATGCCTTTACTTTTAATAGGACTTGGAGGAAGTTTTTTAAAAAGCGGAGCTTGGATGCTTAAGATAAAGATTTTCTTTGGTTTTATCATGCTCATCATGGCAGTTTGGATGCTAGAAAGAATACTTAATGCAAATATCATTTTAATGCTTTATGGGATTATAGGGGTATTTTTTGCTAGCTTTATGGGGCTATTTGATGAAGCAAAAACTAATTTTGATAAATTTAAAAAAGCAAGTATGATTTTAATTTTAGCTTATAGTTTAAGTCTAATTTTAGGCGGCTCAATGGGTTCAAAAAGCTTGCTAAAACCTCTTGAGTTTAACCTTACTTCAAAAGAAAATAGCTCTAGTTTAAGTTTTAAAACCATTAAAAACTTAAAAGAACTTAAGCAAGAATTACAAAATTCTACCAAACCAGTCATGCTTGAATTTACAGCCGCTTGGTGTGAAAACTGCAAACTTTTAGAAGAATATACTTTTACAGATACAAAAGTACAAAATTTGCTTGCTAATTACACGCTTTTAAAGGCAGATGTAACACATAATAGTCAAGAAGATTTAGCTCTTATGAAAGAATTTGGAGTTTTTGGACCTCCTGTGATGATATTTTTTAACAAAGGCGAGGAAAAAGGACGTATTATAGGCTATGTAGATGCAAATGAATTTTTAAATAGAGTTCCTTAAAAACTCTATTTAAAATTAATTTTATTTCAAAAAACCTTTCAATCCTTCAAGTTGATACTGCCATAGTTTTTCTATAAAAATTTTAAGTTTTATTGCCAAAAAACCACTAATTGGCTTATGTAAAACCGTGCCAATTGCATAATCCTTTCCGATTGAACAAACAGTATTTCCGCTTATAAAAGAAAATTCTTGCTTAAATTCTTTCTCATCAATCATAGCCATTAAAGCTTTAGCAACATAAGCTCCTTCTCTTAATGCAAGCTGAGCTGTTGGAGGATAGGGGATATTAGTTTTAGGATTTTTAAATAAACTATTATCACCTATAAAAAAGTATCTTGATGCATTTTCAACATTTAAAGGATGCATGAAAGCATCTACTTCTATACGTGATCTTGCACTTGGAAAATCTGAGCTATTTTCTATAACACTATTACCTCTAACTCCTGCGGTCCAAATGATAGTATTAGCTTTAACAAATTCTCCCCCATCAAGTCTTATACCATTTTTTTCACATTCTATAATTTTAGATTTTTCATATACTTTCACACCAAGTGCTTCTAGCCTTTGCCTTGCTTTTAAAGCCAAACTTTTATCAAACATAGGTAAAATTTGATCCATAGCTTCAATAATAGAAAGTTCTAATTTCTCATAAGCAATTTGCTCTTTTTGGCAAAAGATTTTAAGCTCTTTAGCTAAAGAAGCTACAAATTCAACCCCGCTTAAGCCCCCGCCACAAACTGTGATTTTTAAATCATCTTCATTTTGGGTGGTTTTATAATTTTTTATTTTCTCATATATTATTTCATTAATTTTTAAAGCATTTTCATAATTATCTATACTCAAAGCATATTCTTGCATGCCTTTAATACCAAAAGTTTCTTTGGCAAAACCAAGCCCACATACTAAAATATCAAAGTCAAATTCATTATTTTTAGTAAAAACTTTGTCTTTAGAAATTTTTAAAACTTCATCTTGGATAAAGTTGATTTTTGGATTTAATAAAGGCAAAAGATCATATTTTGAACTATAAATATCTTCATTGGAAGCTACTTTGTGTAGTAAAATAGTATGATAATGATAAGAATTATTATTAATCAAACTCACTTGTGCTTTTTCAAAAAACTCATCAGGTAAGGCTTTTATAGCCGATAAAGTAGCATATCCTGCACCTAAAAACAAAATTTTCTTTTTTTGCATGGATTTTCCTTTAATTTGATAAAAAAATAAATAAAAATTTGGCATAATGGTATTATTTTTTATCTTAAAATATTTTTTATTTAAATTTAGCAAGGAAAAAGCATGCAAAGACAAACTTGGAGTAATACGCTAACTTATATCCTTACAGTAGCAGGAGCGACTATTGGTTTTGGAGCCACTTGGCGTTTTCCATATTTAGTGGGTGAAAATGGAGGCGGTGCTTATGTTTTGGCCTTTTGTATAGCTATGATTTTTATAGGAATTCCTGTGATTTTGGTCGAAAATGTCATAGGAAGACGCAGAATGCTAAATTCAGTCGATGCTTTTGGCGGAAAAACAAACGATGGAGTTAAAATATCTAATTCTTGGCAAAGTGTTGGCTATATGGGACTTTTGGGAAGTTTTGGAATCATGGCTTATTATATGGTAATAGGCGGATGGGTTTTAGCTTATATTTTTAAAATTATCATAGGCGATTTTAATCTTTCAAGTCCCATTAACGCTCAATATACAAGCGAATTTTATAGCTCTACTATAGAAAATAATCCTTTATTAATAGGAATTTTTACTACTATATTTGTGATAATTAATTGGATTATCTTAAAAAAAGGTGTGATTGATGGCATAGAAAAGTCAGTAAAATATCTTATGCCATTTTTGTTTATCTGCCTTTTGGTTGTTGTTGCACGCAATTTAACTCTTGAAGGAGCAAGCGAGGGTGTGAAATTTTACCTTACTCCTGATCTTTCTAAAATCACTCCCAAATTGTTTATAGATGTTTTAGGGCAAGTATTTTTTGCCTTATCTTTGGGTTTTGGTGTAATGATAACCTTATCATCTCACCTTAAGAAAAATGAGAATTTAATCAAAACTTCTGTTTATACAGGAATTTTAAACACCCTTATAGCAGTGCTTGCTGGATTTATGATTTTCCCAGCTTTATTTAGCGTAGGTTTAACCCCTGATAGTGGGCCATCTTTGGTTTTTAAAACCCTACCTGTTGCATTTTCACATATACCTTTTGGAAGTATAATTTGCGTGTTTTTCTTTTTACTTTTAATCATCGCTGCACTTACTACAAGCTTGCCAATTTATCAAGTAATCATTAGTGTTTTAGAGGAAAAATTTAAACTAGCTAAAAATACTGCTATCAATCTAACACTTGGAAGTATTTTTGTTTTGGGAAATTTACCATGCATACTTACTTATGGTCCTTTAAGAGATATTACTATCATCAAGGGAAAAAATATTTTTGATAGCTTTGATTTTATTAGTGGAAATATATTCTTTGTTTTAACCGCATTTTTTTGTTGTATTTATGTAGGTTGGGTGCTTAAAAAAGATGCTATTTATGAACTTTCCAATCAAAATATCCTAAAAGGAAGTATTTTTAAACTATGGTATTATTATGTTAAATTTATTATACCTTTGATTATTTTAGTGATTTTTTATTTTGGAATTTTTTAATTTATACTCATAACGCTTTAACATGCTTATATTTCCTTCAAGGCCTCCTTGATGGATATATAAGATTTTTCCACCAAATTGCTCTCTATGAGCTAATAAAGTTTTAAAACCCACCATATCATAAAGCAAATCAAATTCCACTCCACATTCTTTTTTTAAATCCTTATAAAGATCATAAAATTCCAAATAAAGCTTAGCAAAATGATATTTTTTAGGTGGATTTAGTATGGTTAAATTATTAAAATTATAATTTGGCTCTAAGCTTAAAATTTGCTCTTTTAAATATGCACTATCGCCCACACAAGCACATGTAAAAACTTTAAATTTACTATGTTTAGCCAAAAAAGCCGCAGAAGTTCCTGTACCTGAAGGTAAAAAAATACTTACTTTTTCACTTAACTGCTCACTAAGCTCTAAGGCTAGTTGCTGGTATCCAAATTCAGCTTCTTTTATAGCCACACCCTCTTCTATAAAAATATCATCATCTTTTTTCAAGGCTAAAGCTTGCAGTCTTCTTGTGGGATAATTTATATTTTCTATCAACTTCACATTGTGTTTTAATGCAAATTCTAAATTTCCATGGGGATTTTCTTTTAAAAAAGAACTCATTTTTTCACAAACAAAAATGAGCAAAAAATCATTTTCGTAACAAAACTTAGCTAAAGCAACTAAAGCATTACTTTGAGAGGAGCCAAAAGAAATAAATCTTTGTCCTTTTTTAAATAAATGTTTATTTTTTTCAAAAAAGGCTAGTTTTCTAGCCTTATTTCCATTAATATAACCTAATAAATCATCTCTTTTGAGTAAAAATTCAAAATCTTTGTATTTTAAAACATCAATTCTACTTGCTATCAAGGTATTTTTCAACCTTTTCTAAAGCATTATTTGTATTGATATTAAACTTAATCTCTATTCTACGACTTGCCCCTTTGTCTTCTTTACCATCTTTCATAATCACATCAGAATAAGATCTACCACTTGCCATTAAAAGTTTTTGCAATCTTGGATCTTTGTAAAATGAGTGTATAAAACTCATCACAGCATAAGCTCTTTTTTGTGATAAATCAAGATTATATATATAAGAGCCTGCACTATCCGTATGCCCTTCTATGACTATATTTTCTATACTATTTAAGATATTTTCATCTTTTAAGATATTGTCAAAATACTGTGTTAAAATTGCCTTTAAATTCTCTTTTGCTTGAGCTTTTAGAGTAAAAGAATTTGTATCAAAAAGCACTTCAGAAGGTAAAACTATCGCGCCTGTATTAGAATCTAAGGTAATATTAGTATCAAATTTTGCTTGAAGATTTTTGATGGTATTTTCTTTGATTAATCCTAGTTCTTTGATTTTGCTTTTCGCCTCATCAAAATTACGCTCTAATTCTTTGATTTCCTCATCTTTTTTATTTAATCTTTCAAGTAAAGCAAAAATTTGCTGATCTTTTTCATCTAAACTTGAATTTAAATCTTGATTAAGTTTAGTAATATTAGCTTCTAAAGCTTGTTTTTGCTTGTTGATATTATCAAGTGTACTTGAGGTATTACTTAATTTTTGGCTAAGACTTTTTAAAATATCTTCTTTTTGATTTAATTCTTCTTTATTCTCTCTTAAGCGTTCTTCTTGTTTTTGCAAATTTTCTTTTATGATTTGTAAATCACTTTGAGTTAAAACATACTTAACAACTATAGCTCCAATAAGCAAAATAAATATAAAAAGCAAGCCCGCCATTAAATCTGCATAAGCTATCCAAAAATTATTTTCTTCATTGCTAGAATTATTTTTTATCATCTATTTTTTCATCTTCTTTTTGATTTTCAAGCTTTGCAATAACTTGTGTGGTTTGCTCATCTAACTCTTTGCTTTCTTCTTTAAATTCTTGCATTAGTGAAATTTTTTCGTCAATATTTTTTTCATCTTCATAAGCTTCTTTAAAAGTATGCATACCCTCTATAATACTTGCCCTAAAGCCTTCAAAAAGCTTAGTTTGATTATCAAGCATAAGATTTTGATATTTTTCAATATTATTTGAAAAATTATTTACCTTTTCATCTAAAGCACTCACACTTTTATCTAAATGCACAATCTTATCTGAACTCACATCTAAGAGTCTATTATATTGCTCTGAAATTCTTAAAGTTAAATCTTTTATGTTTGAATTTAACATATTTACCGCATTTGCAATCTCGCTATAAGTTTTAACAATATCTTTTTGCTCTCTTTGGGTTTTAGATAAATCACTCATAGTTTGTTTTACATGCTCACTGCTTAATCTTACAGCTTTTTCTTCAGCATTTACAAGTTCTTGAAAAACTTTAAATTTTCTATCTATTGTATTATCTAGTTCTTTAAAAAATTCCTCATTGCTTACATGTTCAAAAATCGTGCCTATTTTTTCAAAATGTTGCAAACTTTCTTGAAGGTATTTTCTATCAATTTCTTCTTTAGACCAGAAAAAATCGTTTGTTGCATTTTTTTGACGATTTAGAAGTTTTTGGAATTTACTACTACCGTATTTTTCAAAAAATATCCACCAAAGTGCTAAGAAAATTCCATAAATTGATACATAAAAGGCTGTTCCTACTCCATTTAATAAAACTGAAATTTCTTGTTCTAAGCCTGCTGTGTCGCTTGAATTAAAATTTGGCATAGACATGGCTATACTTATAAAAGTTCCTAAAATACCAAGCATAGGAAAAATAGCTGCACCCACAGAAGCAAAATTTTCATTTCTCAAATCTTTCACATAAGCATATGCAAAATCATCAAAGCTAGCATTTGACTTTGTTTCTTTACCTATAACTAAAAAATGCTTCATAATATAGCGTTTTAATATCAGCTTAAACTCATCTTTTTGTTGCTCAAAAATACTTGAAGCATAATCAGCACTATGTCTAGCAAAGATCAAAGCCACTAAAAAGATAATCCCTATCATTACAACACTATGTAATTCTACTTTAAAATCAATCTTTCCAAAATACCCTAAAAGCACTAAAATATACAATATAGCAGGGATAAAAATAATCTTTAAATAAGCAACAATTCCTGTGCTACCTTTTCCTTCAGGTAATACAAGATCAGAAAAATCATCAGTTGTTTTAACTTCCATTTTATAAACCTTTGTTAATTTTACTCTAAAAATTTAAAATCTTCACAGGAAAATTAACTAAGAGTTATAAAACTCTTAGTTTCTATCGATACAATTTAAATCGCTAAAAGCGCACTCTAAGCGTTTGATCATACTCTCTTCGCCCGCTCTAAGCCATACTCTTGGATCATAATATTTTTTATTTGGCTTATCTTCTCCATCTGGATTACCAATTTGGCCTTGCAAATAAGCTTTATTTTTAAGCTCATACTCTCTAACACCATCCCAAAAAGCCCATTGTGTATCTGTATCAATATTCATCTTAATTACACCATAGCTAAGTGCTGCTTTGATATCCTCTATATCGCTACCACTGCCACCATGGAAAACAAAATTGATTGGTTTATCTTCACCAAGATTGAATTTTTCTTTTACATAATTTTGAGAGTTTTTAAGAATTTCAGGTCTTAAAATCACATTTCCTGGTTTATATACTCCATGTACATTACCAAAACTAGCTGCAACTGAAAATCTATCACTAATTTTAGAAAGTCTCTCATAAGCTAATGCTACATCTTCAGGCTGAGTGTATAATTTTGCATTATCAATATTAGTATTATCCACTCCATCTTCTTCACCACCCGTACATCCTAGCTCAAGCTCTAAAGAAATTCCAAGCTCAGACATTTGTTTTAAATAATTCTCACAAGTGCCTAGATTACTTTCTAAATCCTCTTCACTTAAATCAATCATATGAGAGCTAAACAAAGGCTTACCTGCTTCTTTTTTAAACTCAATATTTGCTTCAATCAAAGCATCAATCCAAGGAAGTAATTTTCTAGCAGCATGATCTGTGTGTAAAATTACTGGAACTCCATAAGCTTTTGCCATTAAATGTACATGTCTTGCACCACTTATAGCACCAAGCACATCAGCTTTTGGACAAGCTTTTCCTGCTACAAATTTAGCTCCACCATTTGAAAATTGAATAATCACAGGTGAATTAACTTTTTTAGCACTTTCTAAAACCGCATTAATAGAATTTGTCCCCACGACATTTACCGCAGGGATAGCAAATCCTTCTTTTTTTGCATAATTATATACGGTATTTAGATCATCGCCACTTAAAACACCTGGTTTGACAAGATCTAATACACCCATTATTTATATTCCACTTTTGCTTTTTGACGAAGCTCTTGAGCTTTTTTATTCATAAGTTCTTTAAATTCTTCCATTTTGATATTGCTTTCAATACCTGCTTTTACTTCATTATAACTCATAGTACTTTTCGCTCTAGCATCTTCTTTTAAAATAATATGATATCCAAAATCACTTTTTACTGGTGTTTTAGAAATAGTACCTTTTTTCATAGAAAAAGCTGCATCAGCAAATGGTTTTACCATAGTTGATTCAGCAAACCATCCAAGATCACCACCTTGAGCTGAAGAACCTTTGTCGATTGATTTTTCTTTTGCAAGTTGAGCAAATTTATCATTTAAAGCTTTTCCACTTAACTTACTAAGCTCGGCAATAATATCTTTAGCTTCTTTTTCACTAGTTACCAAAATATGCTTAGCTTTTACTTGAGCTGGTTTAGTAAATTTATCTTTATTTGCTTCATAGTATTTTTTAGCCTTAGCATCATCATTTTTGATAGAATCAAAAATTTTCTTTTGATAGATATTTACCATGATAGCTTCTTTAGCACGCTCTAATTCTTCTTTATATGAAGGATCATTTTCTATTTTTTGAGCTTTAGCGTCTTTTAATACAAGTTGTTGGATGATATATTGATCAATGATTGCTTTTTTTTGTTCAGCTGGTAAGTCAGTGATTTTAGCACCTCTTAACATAGGAGCAAAAAACTCATTTACTTCTGTATCGCTAATATTGTTTCCATCAAGGGTTGCAACCACCGCAGCATTTAAACTCAAACCTGTTAATAAAGCCGCAGCAACTAAAGAAATTTTTTTCATTGTTTTTCCTTTGAAATAGTTTTGTTAATTTTATTATATCTAAACTTTATTTAAAGCCGATTAACATACAATAAGTTTATGAAAAGAAATTTAGAAATTAAAGAATTATTTTTAAAACATTTTGGACAAGCAAAAACAGAATTAGTTTTTAGTAATGCTTATGAACTTATAGTTTGTGTTATGCTTTCAGCTCAATGTACTGATAAAAGGGTTAATCTCATCACACCTGCTTTATTTAAAGCTTACCCTAGTGTGCAAGATTTAGCTAAGGCAAATTTATCTTCTTTAAAACTTTTGATTAATTCTTGCTCATTTTATAATAATAAAGCACAAAATTTAATCAAAATGGCTCAAGCAGTTTGCGAGCAATTTAATGGTGAAATTCCAATGGACGAGCAAGATTTGAAAACTCTAGCAGGTGTAGGACAAAAAACTGCACATGTAGTGATGATAGAATGGTGCGGGGCTAATTGCATGGCTGTAGATACCCATGTATTTAGAGTTTCACACAGACTTAATCTTAGCAAAGCCAAAACTCCTGAAGAAACCGAAAAAGACTTAACTAAAATTTTTAAAGATAATCTAAACTATCTTCATCAAGCTATGGTGCTTTTTGGGCGTTATACATGTAAAGCTAAAAATCCTTTATGCAAAGAGTGCTTTTTAAATCATTTATGCAAAAGTAAAGATAAGAAAATTTAATCTAGCACCAATTTAGTGCTAGATGATTTTAATGAAAGAATGGTAGATACAAGAAAGCATTAATCACTAAAGCATTTACTATATCTATGAAAAACGCACCCACTAAAGGTACAATAATAAATGCCATATGGCTCATACCATAGTGATTTGTTACAGTTTGCATATTTACCATAGCTGTTGGAGTAGCGCCCAAACCAAAACCACAATGTCCTGCTGCTAAAACTGCTGCGTCATAATCTTTTCCACATACCCTAAAAGTGATAAATATAGCATAAGCAGCCATCATAGCAACCTGAACAGCTAAAATTACCAACATCGGTAGTGCAAGAGTTACTAAATCCCAAAGATTAATAGTCATTAGAGCTAAAGCTAAAAATAAAGATAAGCTTACATTACCTAAAACTGATACTTCTCTATCAAATACATGATGAATTTTTGTAGCTGATAAAACATTTCTTAAAACCACACCTACAAAAAGACAATACACAAAAGTTGGTAAAGTAAAACCTGTATTTGTTTTAATATAAGTAGACAAAGCACTACCTATTAATAAACATAAAGCAATTAATGCCAAAGATTCTATAAAAGAAGAAGGTGTGATTAGTCTTTCTTTTTCTGGAGACTGGAAATTTAAAATCGCATCTTTATCATCATTTTGCTTTGGAACTACTAACTTATATTTATTGACTAAATATCTTGCGACAGGCCCACCTATGATACCACCTGAAATAAGCCCAAAAGTAGCACAAGCAATAGCAACAGTAGTTGCACTAGAGTAAAAATAAGGTTCTTTAATAAATTCAGCTGCCCATGCTGCACCTGTTCCATGACCACCACTCATTGTAACAGAACCTGCTATAAGTCCCATTAGTGGATTTTGCCCCATAGCACTTGCCACACCTATGCCAACTATATTTTGCGCAAAAAGCAAGCCAACAACAACAACTAAAAAAATTGCTAATTTTCTTCCACCCTTTTTTAAAGAAGCAAAATCAGCTAACAAACCAATACTTGAAAAAAATGCAAGCATTAAAGGATCTTTCATAGATTCATCAAATTTAATATCCAATGAGAAGAAACTATGTAAGATCAAAAGAATAATCGCAGCAATCCCACCACCAACAACTGGCTCAGGGATATTATAATCACGAAGAAATTTTACCCTTTTAATGACAAATACGCCTAAAAGCAATACTATAACCATAGTAACTAGCGTTGCATAAAAATCAAATTTCATAATTCTCCTTTGTTTGATTTATTTATCAATTGTATTCTAAATGACTTTAAAACAACGCAAATAAACAACACTCTTTTCTTATAATATTACAAAATGAAACACTTTTAGTCTTTTTTACTCTGAAATTAAAACAATATTATGATATAAATTAATATTTTTAAGCAAAGATAGCTTTGCTCTGCTAAGCTCTTGGAGTGAATTTATAAGCAAAGCATCCGCATCAAGATAATCTTTTAGTTCACTGCGACCTAATTCATATTTTTCTAAATATAGCTGTGTAATTTTTTCTTGATTAACATTAATGTCTTTTACTAATTTTAACAAATCATTATAATACTTGTCATTTTCATAACAAAAATTAAATTCATGGATAGTTCTTTGTAATACATCTTTATATTCAACCAAACGAGCTTGGTATGTTAATTCAGAAATTTTTACATTTTGTTTTACTCTATAAAAGTCCAAAAATGGTAAGTCAATGGCGACATTGCCTCCTAAAATTAAAAATTTAAAACTCTCATCAATATTCTTATCATTCCCATCTAAATTTCCCAATATTTTTATGCTAGGTAAAATACTTTTTTGCACACTTGTATAATCCTTGTAAGAAGCCATAAGTTGATTTAGTTTTGCTTGAACTTGTGGTCTATAAGCAAGCATTTTTAATTCTATATCAAAATTAATTTTTTGCAAAGAAAAATCTTCAAGAGTATAATTTAGCATTTTATTAATCAAATGCTCATCATCTTTACCCAGTAAGTCTTTTATATTTTTAAGAGTTAAGTCTTTATTTTGCAAATTTGTAATGATATTTTGTTTAGTGTTTAATAAAGATTTTTTAATATTTAAAAGATCTATATATTCAACTTTTCCATAATTAAGTTTAGTAGTATAAATTTCTAGCATTTGCTCTAGATTTTTTAAATGTTTGTTTAATAAATGATCTACATCATTGAAATAAACAAATTCAAAAATACTATTTATCGCTAAATTAATCGTATCAAGCTCTAAAGAGCGTAACTCATACTCACTTGCCTTTGCTAAAAATTCAGAACTAGCAACTTGATCTGAAATTTTGCCATATATATCAAGCTCATAATTTAACATAATGCCATTTGAAAAACTATGCGTTTTTGTGCCATTGTTTAAATTTTTTCTTATATTTGCACCAAAATTTCCACTCAAAGTAGGATAAAGATCTAAATTTAAAAGCTTATATCTAGCTAAAGTACTTAAAAAATTAACCCTTGCTATATTTAAGTCTTTATTATTATCAATAATAGCTTTTAAGATATTATTTAAGTCTTGATTATTATATTTTTCCCACCAAGCCTTGCTTGCGTTAAAATCTTCAAAATATTCTTTTTTTATTTGTTCTTGAGATACTTGTTCTAATTTTACTCCTACGCAGGCATTTAAAAAAAAGGCTATAAAAAATAATAAAAATATTCTCATCTCATTCCTTTGATAAAGCACTAATAGGATTTAAATTTGCTGCATTTTTTGCTGGGAAAAATCCAAAAACCACTCCGATTAAAACCGAACTTAAAAGCCCTAAAAATACCGAATTTAATGAAAGTATCATCGTAAAACCAAAATTTAAAGAATTAAATACTTCAATGATGATAAAAGAAAGCATTACTCCAAAAATAGCTCCTAAAGAACAAATCAACACAGCTTCGATTAAAAACTGCATTAAAATATCTTCTTTTCTAGCTCCAATAGCCATTCTAACTCCAATTTCTCTTGTGCGCTCACTTACTGAAACAAGCATGATATTCATCACACCAATACCACCTACTATCAAAGATACCACTGCAATAGAAGAAATAAGTAAAGTCAAAGTAGCAGTATTTTCCTCAATGGCATTTTTAATTGCGTCAGAATTTATAGTGAAAAAATCTTTTTTTCCGCGTTTAATCTCTAAAATTTTTACCATAGCCTCTTCAGCTAAAGCAGGATTTACCTCATCTTTTACCTTAGTTACTATGGCTCTTATTTGTTTATCTCCTGTGATTTTATTCATCAAAGTAGAATAAGGAGTATAAATTTTAATGGTATTTTCATCAGCTCTAAAGCCTTTGTTATCTCTTTCTTTTTTTAAAACTCCAACTATAGTTAAAGGCTGTTTGTTAAAAATCACGCTTTTACCTAAAACATCTTTAGCGCTGATATTATCAAATAAAATTCTCAAAGCATTTTCATCTATAATGCAAATATTAGTATTATCTTTTATATCTTCATTATTAATAAACCTACCATCTACCATCACAAAACCTCTAAGCCTTAGATGATTTGGCCCTACTCCATAAATTCTAGCTTGCAAAGAATTATTCTTATAAGTTACTACCCCTATTTTGCCCACATCTGCTTCTACTGCTTCTAAATAAGGCAAAGAACTTAAGGTTTTTAAATCACTTAAATTTAGCCTTGTTTTACCTGATCGAATATCTCCCAAACCACGCCCTGAAACAACTTCTATGGTATTAGTCCCAATAGAGCTAATAGAAGCAAGTATATTTTGTTGGGCTCCAAGTCCTAAAGCAACCACGCAAACTACTGAAGCTATGCCTATGATAATACCAAGCATAGTAAGCAAAGAGCGTAGCTTGTGTGCTACAATGGAAGTTATAGACATTTTCAAACTTTCAAAAAGCTGATTTTTAAGCAAATTAAAGCTTTTTTTCTCTTTTGGCATTAACTTAGTTTTTATTTCATCTGCTTTTTTTACACCATTATCGCTTATAATCTTACCATCTTTAATTTCTATAACTCTTTTTGCTCTAGCAGCTATTTCCCTATCATGAGTGACTAAAACTACGGTGTGTCCTTGCTCATTTAGTTTATTTAAAATTTCTAAAACTATCTTACCGCTTTTAGAATCAAGCGCACCCGTTGGCTCATCTGCTAAAATAAGCTCACCACCATTCATCAAAGCTCTTGCTATAGAAACTCTTTGCTGTTGCCCACCACTTAGTTCATTTGGCTTTGATAATTCTTTATGATCAAGCTCTAAAAAAGAAAGTAATTCTTTAGCCTTTTGCGATCTTTCTTGTTTGTTTTTTCCTGCATAAACAGCAGGTAAGGCTACATTATCTTTAGCATTTAAAAGACTAAGCAAATTATATCTTTGGAAAATAAAACCAATTTTTTCGCGTCTAATTCTTGCTTTTTCATCTTTGCTTAAATTTGTAACTTCATATTGATCTAAAAAGTATTTTCCACTACTTGGCTCATCAAGTGTGCCTATAATATTTAAAAGAGAGGTTTTACCACTTCCTGATTGTCCTATAATGGCTACAAATTCTCCCTTTTGAATATAAAGATTAATATTTTCTAAAATAGTTGTATTATTAATCTTTTTTTGTATATTTTCTAAGCGTATCATTTTTTATTTTTACCTATGATAACTAAATCGCCCTCATTAATACCATCTAAAATTTGAGTATTTAAACTATCTTTGATGCCTAATTTAACAGGTGTTTTTACACTTATATTATTGGCTTTTAAAATTTCTACATAATAACCACTTGTATCGCTTTTTATAGCTAAAGTTGGTATAACTAAAGTATTATTTTCTGTTTTAATAGCAATTTCATTTTCTGTACTCATACCTATGCGTAAAAAATTATTATCATTTTTTACAAAAACCCTTGCATAATAATACACAGCGCTAGTGCTAGTACTTGAGTTTGAGTTTAAATTTGTATTGCTTGTTGCATCACTTATGGTAGTATTTGCTGGATCTATACTTGAAATAGTTGCTTCGTATTTTTTATCAGGCTCATTTAAAATGCTAAATTTTACCTTTTTTCCAACACTGATTTTATTAATATCAGCTTCAGCTATTTGCATACGAATTTCCATTTCACTTAAATCGGCCAAGCGCACTATACTTGGTGTATTTTGGTTTGCATTTACAGTTTGCCCCTCTTCAACTGCTACATTGATAATCTCACCCTTACTAGGTGCAGTTATAGTAGTATAAGCTAAATCTTTTTGAGCATTTTTTAAAGAAATTTCAAGTTGAGTAGTTTGAGCTTTTAAATCAGCCACATTTGCCCTTAAGGCATAAAAAGTATTTTTAAGATTTTCAAGATTTTCTAAAGAGGTAGCCTTTTTAGCATAAAGCTTTTGCTCTCTTTGGTATTGTTTAGTAGCTATATCAAGAGCAATTTTTTTACTTTCTAAATTTGCCTTTGCACTTTCAAGTCTAGCTTTGGTAATATCTAAATCATTTTGTTGTTTATCTTTATCAATTTGTGCGATTAAATCACCCTCATTAACACGATCGCCCAATTTTACATATAGTTTAG
Organism: Campylobacter sp. IFREMER_LSEM_CL2090; assembly: GCF_025771865.1. Taxonomy (NCBI): domain Bacteria; kingdom Pseudomonadati; phylum Campylobacterota; class Epsilonproteobacteria; order Campylobacterales; family Campylobacteraceae; genus Campylobacter; species Campylobacter sp. IFREMER_LSEM_CL2090. The sequence goes on along the minus strand of NZ_JAKMRA010000001.1, from coordinate 166,826 downwards.
TAATTTGCCCACTAACTTGTGCACCAACATCAACTTGGGTTTTTGCATAAACTTCACCTATTGCTTCTATGCTTTGAGTAATGTCTTGTTTTTTAACCTCATAAGTTAGATAATTATATTCTTCCTTATTTGCAAAAAAGAAAAAATACATCCCTATAATGAGTATAATCAAAAATATGCTTAAATAAATTATTTTTTTCATTTTAATCCTTTAAAAACCGCATAATAAAACATTTGTGTGAAGTAAAAATAAAATTGTAGCAATAAAATATAATTTTAACAATTTTAAAGCTTATAAGATATAAGATAAATTAAACTAAAAATAAGGAAATTATATGCAAGATTATTTAAATTTAATGCAAAATCGCTCTTCTATTAGAGCATATACTCAAGAAAAAATTTCTAGAGAGAACTTAGAATATATCTTAGAATGTGCTAGATTATCTCCTAGTTCTTTAGGGCTTGAACCTTGGAAATTCTTAGTTTTTCAAAAAGATGAACATAAAAAAGAAATTGCCAAAATAGCTAACAATCAAAATCATGTAGCAAATTGTGCTGCTATTATTGTTGTGATCTCAAGAGCTGATTTTAAAGATTATTTTGAAGAAAAACTAAAAAAGAGAGGTTTAAGCCAAGAAGAATTAAACAAACGCTTACAAACCTATAAGCCATTTTTAGACGCAATGGATTTAGAACAAAGTTTTATTTATGCAAAAGAACAAAGTCATCTTGCTATTGCAAATATTATCAATGCTGCTTATAGTTTAAATTTGGGTTCGTGTATTATCGGTGGCTTTGATAAAGATAAAATCAATCAATATTTAAATTTAGACACTGCCAAACAAAGAGTATCTATGCTTATTGCTCTAGGATATGCCCAAAAAAATTCTAGTACAGAAAAAGCTCGTTTTGCATTTAATGAAGTGGTAGAATTTAAAGATTAATCAAATATCAAAACTCCATTTAAATTTTATATAATAAAATAATATTTTTAAAATAAAATGGAGTTTTAAATGCAAGGAAATTTTTTAAAGATTTTTGGCGTATTGCCATTTTTAGCAGTAGCTTTTATTAATGCTTTTGTGGATTTAGGGCACAAAATCATCATACAAAATACCATTTATAAATTTTATGAAGATAGCACCCAACTTTTTCTAACTGCTATTGTCAATGCTTTAATGCTTTTGCCTTTTATTCTTATGCTTTCACCATCTGGATTTTTAGCGGATAAATTTCCTAAAAATAAAATCATGAAAATATCTGCATTATTTTCAGTAATATTAACTTGTATTATTTGTTTGTGTTATTATCTTGGAGCATTTTGGCTTGCATTTACAATGACTTTTATCATGGGAGTGCAATCTGCCTTATACTCTCCTGCAAAATATGGCTTTATAAAAGAATTAGTAGGAAAAGAGCTTTTAGCTATGGGAAATGGAGCTGTCAATGCAGTAAGTATTGTGGCTATTTTAGCCGGTATGGCAGTATTTTCTCTAAGCTTTGAAATGCTTTTTGAGTCAAATTTTAACACTCCTTCAGATATTTTAACACAAATTGCACCTTTGGGTTTTGTATTAATAGCTTTTGCTTTATTAGAACTTTTTTTAGCTTATAAACTTCCTGGCTTAAAAGAAGAAGATAAAAATTTAAGTTTTGATAAAAAACAATATTTACAAGGAAAGCTTTTAACCTCTAATTTAAAAACAATATTTTCTCATAAAATTATTTGGCTTTGTATTGTAGGAATTTCACTTTTTTGGGCCATATCACAACTTTATTTAGTGAGTTTTCCTGTATATGCAAAAAATGATCTTTTCATAGAAAATACCTTTTATGTACAATGCTCTTTAGCTTTTTCTGGTATAGGAGTGATTATAGGATCGCTTATTAGTGGTAAGTTTTCTAAAAATTACATCGAATTAGGTCTTATACCACTAGGTGCTTTAGGGGTTTTTCTAATGAGCATTTTAATGCCATTTTTAGAAAACTTACTAAGTTATAGTGTAGTGTTTTTTATTTTTGGTTTAAGCGGAGCATTTTTTATCATACCTTTAAACTCTCTAATACAATTTCATGCAAAAGAAAATGAATTAGGAAAAGTCTTAGCAGGAAATAATTTCATACAAAATATTTTTATGTTAGGCTTTTTAGCACTAGCTACTTTTGCTGCTTATGCTAAAATTGAAGTGATAAATTTGTTTTATTTTATCATCGCTGTGGCATTTTTTGGAAGCATTTATGTGCTAAGTAAATTGCCTTTTTCTTTAGTGCGTTTATTAATGAGTATAGCGTTTTTTCAACGCTACCGTTTATTGGTAGAAGGTTTTGAGAATATTCCTGAAAAAGGTGGAGCGTTATTACTTGGCAATCATATATCTTTTATAGATTGGGCTATTGTGCAAATGGCTATACCAAGAAAAATTTATTTTGTTATGGAAAAAAGCATTTATTCTAAGTGGTATATTAGAATTTTTCTTGATAAATTTGGAGTTATTCCTGTTTCAAGTGCTTCTAGCAAATCAAGCTTAGAGCTTATTGCTATGCATATTAAAAATGGAAATTTAGTTTGCCTTTTCCCAGAAGGAGTGCTTTCACGCCATGGACAGCTTAATGAATTTAAAGGTGGGTTTGAGTTAGTTTGCTCAAAATTAGAAGAACAAGATGGAGTGATTTTACCTTTTTATATTAGAGGACTTTGGGGAAGTGCTTTTTCAAGAAGTGATGAAGAATTTTCAGCAAGAAACCGCAAAATAAGCAAAAGAAAAATCGCTATTGCTTTTGGAAAAAGCTTGCCAATACACACTAAAAAAGAAGTGGTTAAAGCAAAGGTTTTTGAACTTTCATTTATTGCTTGGAAATCTCAATGTGAAAGTATGCATACTATAGCTAGAGCTTGGATAGATAGCGCTAAAAGAAATTTAAGTCAAATAGCTATTGTTGATCCTTTAATAGGTGGTATTACTTATAGAAAAATGCTTGCTTTAAGTCTAGTTTTTAGCTCTTTTATAAAAAATAGATCACATGAGTTAAATATACAACCTACCCAAGGAAGCTATGCTCCAAAAGAAGAATGTATAGGAATTTTGCTCCCTGCTTCCATGGCTAGTTCTCTTTGTAATCTAGCTGTATTACTTGCAAATAAAATCGTGGTAAATTTAAATTTCACAGCAGGTGTAAAAGCAATTAATCAAGCCATTCAAAGCTCTCAAATTCAACAAATTTATACTTCTAGAAAATTTATGGAAAAATTAGAAAATAAAGGCATAAAACTAGAATTTGAAGAGCATGTTAGAATTATTTTTATGGAAGATATTATCGCAAACTTTAAAAGACAAAAACTCAAAATCTTTTCTATGCTTGCTTTAGTAAGTATCTTACCTACTTGTTTAATAAAAGCATTATTTGCATCTAATAAACAAAACCTTGCCATAGCTGCTATATTATTTAGTAGTGGTAGCGAGGGAACACCTAAAGGAGTAATGCTAAATAATCGCAATATTTTAAGCAATATAGCTCAAATTTCAGATGTATTATGTGCAAAAAATGAAGATGTTGTCTTATCTTCTTTGCCACCTTTTCATGCTTTTGGATTAACTGTAACTACTTTTATGCCTTTATTAGAAGGGATTAAAAGCATAACACATGCTGATCCAACAGATGCACTAGGTGTAGCAAAAGCTATAGTAAAAAACAATGTTAGCATTATGTGTGCTACTTCAACTTTTTTGGGTATTTATGCAAGAAATAAAAAACTTGATGCGATTATGTTTGAAAGCTTAAGGATTATTGTTTCAGGTGCTGAAAAACTCAAAAGCGAAGTAAGAACAGCCTTTGAAATGAAATTTAAAAAACCTATTTTTGAAGGTTATGGAGCCACTGAAACCACTCCGGTTGCAAGTGTGAATTTACCGAATAAATTTGATCCTGACTATTGGATTTTACACCGTGCAAATAAAGAAGGTAGTGTAGGTATGCCTTTACCAGGAAGTGCTATACGCATAGTAGATCCATCTACTTATGAAAGTTTAAATCATGGAGAAGATGGATTAATACTCATTGGTGGCCATCAGGTTATGGTGGGTTATTTAAACAATAAAGAAAAAACCGATGAAGTTATCAAAGAAATCGATGGCATACGCTGGTATAATACCGGCGATAAAGGCCATGTAGATGAGGATGGCTTTTTATATATAGTAGATCGTTATTCTCGTTTTGCAAAAATTGGTGGCGAGATGATATCTTTAGGAGCTTTAGAAGAAGAAATTGCTAAATTTATCAATACAGATATAGTAAAATTTTGCGCAGTTGCACTAGATGATAATAAAAAAGGTGAAATGGTATGCTTATTAGTAGAATGCCAAGAGCAAGATTTTGAAGGAATTTGTGAAGCGATTAAAAACTCTACTATGCCTGCTATTTTTAAACCAAGTAAATATTTTAAAGTAGAACAAATTCCGCTTTTAGGTTCTGGCAAAGTGGATTTAAAAGGCGCTAAAGATTTAGCTAAAATCTTGCAAGAAAATTAATTCCCAAAGTAAATTTTACTTTGGGAAATTTTATAAACTACTTCTTTTAGTTTTATAATCATATTTTTTATCAAAAACAAGCTTATTATTTTCCTTAACTACTAATTTTCCCTTAATATAAAAATACTCCAAATCGCTAGTTTGTATTAAGATTATATCCGCCTCCATCATACAACCCTCGCGTCCTATTTGCATTGTTTGGGTAATGGTATATTGCGCGCTTAATGGGTTTTCATTTTGAAGTTTTAATTCTCTTTTTAAATTATGCTTTACTAAAACATCAACCTCATCAAATCTATAAACACCTTCTCCAAAAACTCCACCAACACCATCTGTAATACAAGTCCAAGTACCGTTTAAAATATCATAAGAAATGCTTCTATCTACCCTACCTTCTTCTAAAAGTGTTATTGGAGTTAAAGGTGCACTTTGTGCCTGCATATTGATTTTATCGCTATTTTGTCCATTAAAACATGGTAAATTAAATTCACACTCATTTAAATCTAAAGTCAAGGTTGAAATTTTTGGCATAGGCCAAAACATAGGCCAAAAAGAATTTGCTAATGATAATCTTATCTTAGAACCCTTGGCAAATCTATATCCACAAGCATCAAGTTTGATTTGCTTTTGGATAAATTCATCTTTTTTTAAAGGTATAAATTGCTCTTTATTATCACTTAATGCAAGATTGATTACTCCATAACTTACTCTTTTTACAAAACCATCAGCTCTAACTTCACTAAGTTGAGCAAAAAGCATAGCTTTTTCTTGATCGCTTGCAATTTTTACATTTAACATAGGAAAGCCTAAGACATCTAAATCTTGTTCTAAAAAATCACTTTCAAAAACAACTGCCATCCCATCATCCAACCTTTGATCGCTAGGACTTTCTCCTAAAACACCAGCTCCCATCCACTCTCCTGATAAAAGCCCATGATTTAGCGGAGTGTTAATTTTGATAAATTCACTTGATTTTTTACATGTTAATTTATGCGGATTTAAATAGTATCTTTTATAGCTAATATCATTTTTAAAATCATTTAAAGCAACAAAACGACCTTCTACTTTCTCTGTTTTTGAATTTGGCTTAGAGCTATTTTCAATATATGCTTGTATCATAGGAGCTTCAAGCACATCGTTTTCTTCATTTTTAAGCCATTTATCCCACCATTTAAGTGCTTCTTGTAAAAAACCCATTGCAGGCAAAGGTAAGCCATCATGAGGATAAACATGAGCCCAAGGACCAACGATAGCTTTTTTTGGAACTTTCAAACCATTCATTAGAGTAAAAACAGGATTAGTGTAAGAATCAGCCCATCCATCTAATGCAAAAACAGGAACTTGTATATCATCATAATTTTCCCCAACAGATCCATGCTTCCAATAATCATCTTTTAAAGTATGCTCAAGCCATAATGTGGGCCATAAAGGCATATTCTCAAGCCTATTGAGCCATTTTTTTCTACCATTTGGATCAATTTTTGGATCAACAAAGCGTGATTGATATGCAAGCATGATATTACCCCACCAAAAATTATCATTAAGCAAACATCCGCCTTTATAATGAATATCCTCATTAAACCTATCATCAGTAAAACCTACTACTATAATTGCTTTTAAATTTTTAGGTCTTCTTGCTGCAACTTGTAAAGAATTAAAGCCACCCCAAGATTTACCCATCATACCAATATTCCCATCACACCATTCTTGCTTTGCAATCCACTCAATGACTTCTAAGGCATCATCTTGTTCTTGTTTTAAATATTCATCTTCTAATAAACCATCAGATTCCCCACTTCCTCTAATATCAACCCTAACAACCGCATAGCCATTACCACTAAAATATCCGTGCATAGGCTCATCTCTGCCCCTTGTTCCATCATTTTTTCTATAAGGAATGTATTCTAATATAGCAGGAACTTTTTCTTTTACTTGAGGAAGCCAAATTCGTGATGAAAGCTTAGTGCCATCTTTTAAAACTATCCATTCATTTTCTATTACTCTAACCTTGTTTTTAAAGTTAAAAACAATTTCCTTCATTTCATCTCCTTTTTATTGTATTTTTTAATCCAAATCAAACAAAACATTACGCCCAAAATAGCCATAACTATCATGATGGTAAAATATATATGAAAACCTTTTACACCTGGGTATCTATCTAATAAATCTCCAGCAAGTAATGGTGCAAAAACTTCAGGCAAATACCCAAAAGTAGATACAATACCTATAGCCATACCCGCTAAATGTATAGGAATTTTTCCCTCACTAAGTAAAGAATAATAAATTCCAAAATTAGAATACATAGCTATATAAATTATGACACAAGCAGAAGTTAAAACACTCATTTGTAAAAATCCATTTAATTTTGAACTAAGCATTAAAAAAATAACACCAATTCCCATTAAAATAAAGCCTATCATCATTATTTTAGCTTTTCCATATCCATCTGCTATAAATCCACCCACTACAGAAGAAACCGGACGAATATATTGAGCCAATACCGTTAAAATAGCTGCAAAAACAGCAGAAGTTCCTATAACATTGCTTGCATAAGGAGTAAAATAATAAAAACTCATGTTAAAAAAATATGTACAAAAAGTAATAGCAACCACAAGCCAAAGAGCAGAATTTTTCAAAAGAAAAACCAAGTCTTTGATTTTAATCTTCTCACTTTGCTCATTAATATCATCTTTCAAAAGAAAAAACAATAAAATAGCACTTGCAATAGGAGCTATAGAATAAAACACAATAACCATTTCTATACCTTGTGCGGCTAAGGCTTTTGTTTGAAAATATCCAAAAATACTCGTAGCTATAGCCAAATGTGCAGCACCAACAACTCCTCTACCGCCTTCAAAAATTCCATAAGCCCTTGCTTGTTCTTTAGAATTTGCTAAACTCCTTACTATTTTCATCAAAGAAGGCCAAAAAGTTAATAATGAGGTAATCCCCCAAATTCCATAAATAATCAAAAGTGCATTTAAAGAAGTAAAATATAAATGCAATAAACCACCAAGTCCTGTAGCAATTAAAGAAAAAATCAATAATTTTTTTGGTGCAAAACGATCTGCTAAATAACCTCCTAAAGCATAAGAAAACAAACCAAGCAATCCATAAGCACTACCCAAAAGCCCCATTTCAAAATTATTTAAATGATAAAGACTCATATAATCATCATAATAATACTTTCTAAAATAAGGTAAACCATAAATAATAGATCCGCAAAAGGATAATAACAATAATGTTAAAAAATTATTTTTTAAACTTTGTCCTGTATTTTGTCCCATCAAAAACTCCTTTTGCATACTATATATAATTTTTATGTTTTTTTTGCTTTTATATAAGTGATTTTATGCAAAAAATATTATAATAATATATTTTTTACACATTTTAATCTACTTTATTATAAAATTTTATTAATTTAATAATTTATAAGCATAAAAAATTTATTTACAAAATAAAAATAATTTCTGTTTTTTATTTTTTATTATTGTTTTTTTGATACATTTACATAAACTAAAAATTAAAAAAGGGAAATAATGAAAATTTTTGATATGGTAGTTATTGGCGCTGGCCCTGCAGGTATTGCAGCAGGAGTAGAAGCTAAAATAAAAAATAAAGAAGTTATTGTTTTAGAAAAAGCTGATGCGATTTGTCAAACCTTAGTAAAATTTTACAAAGAAGGTAAAAGAGTAGACAAAGCTTATAAAGGTTGTGATAGCACAAATCACGGGCATATAAATTTTGAAGATGGAACTAGAGAAAGTACGATAGAAACTTTCCAAAATGCTATCAAAGAGCATAATCTTGAAGTAAAGCTTTCTAGTGAAGTTGAAAGTGTTAAAAAAGATGGAGAAAATTTCATCGTTAGTACTGCAAATGAAAATTATATTTGTAAAAATGCAGTTATTGCCATAGGTAGAATGGGTAAGCCAAATAAACCAAGCTATACTTTACCTATAACTTTAACAAAAATCATCAATTTTAATGCAAATTCAACAAGCCAAGATGAAAAAATCTTAGTTGTAGGCGGTGGAAATTCAGCAGCAGAATACGCTATAGATTTAGCTAAAAATAACGATGTTACACTTTGCTATAGAAGAGAAACTTTCTCAAGATTAAATGATATTAATCTTGAAGATATTCAAAAAGCTTTTGAGCAAGGCAGTGTAAAAGCAAAACTCGGCATAGATATAACTGGTATTGAAGATGAAAATGGCAAAGCTAAAGTAAATTTCACTAACAATACAAGTGAAATTTATGATCGCATTATTTATGCTATTGGTGGTTCAACTCCACTTGATTTCTTACAAAAATGCTCTATAGAAGTTGATGAAAAAGGTGTGCCAAGCTTTGATGAAAACAAAGAAAGTAATGTAAAAGGATTATTTGTAGCAGGCGATATAGCGAGTAAAAACGGAGCTTCTATTGTAGTGGGTTTAAATGATTCATTTAAAATCTGCGATCATCTTTATAAATGCTAAAACTCTTTCAATATTCAAAAGGCTATCGTTATAATAATGATAGCCTTTTACTTTTTGACTTTTTATCTAAAAATAACTTAAAAGGAAATATCCTTGATATAGGATGTGGATGTGGAATTTTAGGACTTTTAGTAAAGCAAAAATTTCCAAATTCAAAAGTTTATCTACTAGATATTCAAGAGCAAAATATCAAACTAAGTTATAAAAATGCCAAAGAAAATAAACTTGAAATTCAAAGCATTTGCGAAGACTTTTTAAACTATAAAAGTGATATAAAATTTGATTTTTTAATCTCTAATCCTCCATTTTATAAAAAAAATACACAAAAAAGCCAAGATTTGCATTTATGTATATCAAGATATCAAGAATTTATGCCGCTTGAGAAGATGTTTGCTAAAATAAATACTTTAATCAAGCCAAATGGTAGTTTTTTTATGTGCTATGAGGCAAGTTTTTTAGATGAAATTTGTGCTTATTTAAAACAATTTAAATTAAAACTAGTTTCTCTTCAATGTATTCACACCAATACACAAACTAATGCAAGGCTTGTTTTAATGCATATTAAAAAAAATAATAAAAGCCCTTGTGTGATAATGCCTACGCTTTTTATGTATGAAAATAATGTTTTAAATCCAAAAATTAGCGAAATTTATGAAAATACAGGAACTATAAGCTATGATATGTGAAAAAAACTTTGATTATTCTTTTGATGAAAATGCTTGTAAAATATGCGGTGGAAAATGCTGCACTGGAGAAAGTGGATATATCTATGCTAGCAAAGAAGAGCTAGAAGCTATTGCTGCTTTTTTAAATTTAAACTTTGAAGCCTTTAAAGAACAATACCTTATCAAAGTTGGATTTAAATATAGTTTTAAAGAAGTAAAGCATGAAAATGGCTATCGTTGTATTTTTTTTGATACAATGTATAAAAAATGTTTAATTTACAAGCATAGACCAAAACAATGTAAAACTTTTCCATTTTGGGAGTATTTTAAAACACACAAAGAGGAGTTGAAAGAAGAATGTATAGGGGTTTGCTTTCACTAATTATCGTTTTTATCCTAACAAACCTTGCTTTGGCTAAAAGCGAAGATAAAATCTTACAAGCACTCATTTATGAAGAACATGGACAGTTTCAAAAAGCATGTGATATTTATACAAATTTATTTCATGAAAATAATGAAAGTATCTATTTGCAAAAAGCATTGCTTTTAGCTTTGGGTGCTAACTTAAAACAAAAAGATGAACTTTTAAAAGCCTCTAAAGAATTTTTAAATCATACAGCTATTGCAAGATTAAATGCTTTGCATTTTTTTGAAATAGGAGATTATAAACAAGCCGAAACTATACTTTATAAACTCATTAAAGAAGAGCAAGATTATAGAAACTATGAAATACTAGGTGATATTTTTGCTAAAAAAGCTTTATACACCAAAGCTTTAGAGCAATACAATCTTGCTTATAAGCTTTTTGAACATGAAAATTTATTACTTAAAATAGTTGAAATTAATATAAAAAATAAAAATATTGATCAAGCTAAAAAAGCTTTAGAAGAATTTGTAAAAAATTCACAATGCACTCTTAAAACATGCACCCTACTTTTAAAAATTTATCAAGAGCAAAAAAACAATAAGGCAAGCATTCAAACCCTTGAAAAACTATATAAACTCAACAATGATATTAAATATATATATGCTATGATAGAATTACTAGTGCAAGAAAAAAATTATAAACAAGCTCTAAATTTAGTCCAACAATACAACATAGATCCTGATACTAAAATTTTCTTATATACACAAACAAAAAATTATAAAAAAGCTTACGAAATAGCTTTAAAACATTATGAACTTAGCAAAGATAAAAAATACCTTTCTATGGCAGGGGTTTTAGAATTTGAAATTTATATGGATTCTAAAAGTAAAAAAATCACGGATCCAAAAATTCTAGCTTCTATTATGAAAAAATTTGAACAAAGTGTAGATGTGCGTAGCGATGCTTTATATCAAAACTACTATGGCTATGCCTTAATCGAATATGATATTGATATTGCAAAAGGCATAGAATTAGTAGGCTGGGCACTTAAACAAGAACCACAAAATCTTTACTACCTAGATTCTTTAGCTTGGGGCTATTATAAACTTAAAAATTGCAAAAAAGCTTATGAAATTTTACAAAAAACATTCCACGATAAAGAATTTGCAAATTCCCAAGAAAGCAAAGATCACTTAAAGGCCATTGAAAAATGTTTAAAACAATAGATTTAAAAGATCATTTTTCAAAAACACAAAAAATTCTAGAAAATAAAAAAGAAATTTTTCCTTATGATATGCTGGGCAGAAGCCTAGCTTCTAATGCTTTTTATCCTAAAGATATTTACACACTTTTGCTTGAAAGAAAACTTTCGCATTTTTTATACTCCAAAGATTTAAATTTTAATCATGAAAATTTTGATGCTATCGTTTTACCAACAAGTCCTTTGCTTAATCAAGACATACAAAATTTAAGTCTTTTTAGACGCTATCATGACAAACCCATTGTGCAATTTGACTTTATTTTTGATGAATATCAAATTTTGGAAAGCTTGGTATATGGAGCTGATGCGTTTATTGTATTTCCTAAAATACTAAAAACTATGCAACTAAAAAAACTTTATAATTTTGCAATACATCTTGGCTTAGAGGCCATTTTTTATATTGAAAGCAAAAGCGATCTTAATAATGCTATTTTAGCAGGAGCTAGAATTTTTTTATTAGAAGATGAAAAGCTATTACCTTTGATACCAAAAAATAAAGCTCTTATAAGTAAAAATATCAAAAATCTGCATGCTTGCATAAAGGAGAGTTGATGGAGTATTTATACGCACCTTGGAGGGATGTTTATTTTAATAATAAAGATAAAAATTTTTGCCCTTTTTGTCATTGTAAGTATGAACTCAATGAAGATGAAAAACTTGGGGTAATTTTTAGAGCTAAAGAATGTTTTGGCATTATGAATAAATACCCTTATAGTCCGGGTCATTTCATGATTATCCCTTATGATCATTTAGAAAATATAGAAGATTTAAATAATGATACATGGCTAGAAATTAGCCATTTTGTGCGTATTGGAGTTAAAATTTTAAAAGAAAACTTTCATGCTAAGGGTGTTAATATAGGTATGAATTTAGGCAGTGCAGCAGGAGCTGGCATAGCGCCGCATTGTCATTATCATTTAATCCCAAGATGGCAAGGGGATACAAATTTTATCACTACCATAGGACAAACTAGAGTTTGTGGGAGTGATTTGGGAAAAGTTTATACCACCTTATGCAAAGCTTTTAAAGATTATGTATAAAGAAGTTGATTTTGAAAATTTTTTAAAATTTAATTTTGATCTTTTAATTGATGTAAGAAGTCCCAAAGAATACAAACTTGCTCATATAAAATCTGCGCAAAATTACTACGCATTAAATGATAATGAATTTGAAGAAATAGGCACACTTTATAAGAAAAATAAAGGCTTAGCTAAAGCAAAAGGTGCAAGTTATATTTGTAAAAATATGAGTGAACATATTAATAAACTTTATCAAAATTATAAAATAGGTTCTTTGGTGGGAATTTATTGTGCAAGAGGTGGTAAAAGATCAAAAGCTATTGCTTTAATCTTGGCTGAACTTGGTTATAGAGTTGTAAGATTAGAAGGTGGATACAAGGCCTATAGAAGTTATGTGAGTGAGTTTTTTAGGAAAGATTTAAATATTGAGTTTTTATGTCTTTGTGGCAATACAGCAAGTGGTAAAAGTGATTTAATCCAAACTTTAAACAATGCTTTAAATTTAGAAAAACTAGCTAATCACCAAGGATCAAGTTTTGGTAAAATTTATGGAGAACAACCAAGCCAAAAAGCCTTTGAAGATAAGTTGTTTTATTTTTTAAAAGATTATACTCACAAAACTTGTTTTATAGAAGCTGAAAGCAGACAAATTGGAAATTTAACTATCCCACTAAATTTATATAATAGTATGCAAAAAGCTAAGAAAATTTGGTGCGAGTGTGATATAAATTTACGCATTCAAAGAGTTTTAAAAAACTATACTCCAATGGATAAAAAAGTGTTTTATCAATGCGTTGAAAAAATATCACCTTATATCAGCAAGGATTTTAAATTAAGACTTTGTAAAAATTATGAAGAAAATAATTTAGAACTTTGTGTAAAAATGCTTTTTGAATATTATGATAAAGTATATAAAAAACCTGCAAAAATTGATTATTTTATAAATAGCTCTAATTTAAATGAAGCTAAAAAATATCTTATGAGTTTAAACTCATAAGATTATATTTACAAAAATTACAAAAATAATACTTGAAAGAATTCCAGCAACTGGTAAAGTAATAACCCAAGCTAAACCAATAGGTTTCATCATACCCCATTTAGCATCTTTATTAAACACCCCTATACCCAAAATAGCGCCGATTAAAATATGGGTTGAGCTAACTGGAATTCCAAGTTGAGTTGCTAAAAGTATAACAATACTTGCACCAAGTTCAGCACTAAAGCCTGTTGTTGGCTTAATTTCTGCTAGTTTTGAACCAACAGTTTGAATAACTTCTTTACCTAAAAACCAAAGTCCAATAACCAAAGCTATACCAAACATAAGCATTACAGCAAATGGCACTGGCGAACTTGGATTAATGGTATTATTTTTAAGCACATCTAAAATCGCAGCAAATGGCCCAAGAGCATTAGCTATATCATTAGCTCCATGCGAAAAAGCAAAACTAGAAGCAGTAAAAATTTGAAACCACGAAAAAATCTTTTCTATAGTTTTATTTACTTCAGTTTTTTTCATCAATCTTACAACAGCCAAAGTAACTATATAAGCAAAAATAGAAATAATAGAAACTATCCATAAATTCTGCACCATATCTAAAGTAGAAACTTTATTTAAACCTTTAAATAAAAACATTGACGCTATTATTAAAGCAGCTATCCCTGCAACCAAAGGAACATGGAATTTCATTTTAGAAAAAACATCTATATTTTTTTCTTTTTCTTTTAATTCTTTAATTTTTAACTTATATTCACTTCTTTTTTCATCATCATCTAAAACAATGGCGCTTAATTCTTTAATTTGCTCTTCTTGACTTTTGTTTTTTAAATTGATAAAAAAATTTTCTTTAAACTCCTTTTTTTCTTTTTTAATTTCTTTTATTTGCATATTAATCAAAGCCGAAGGTTGAAGTATTTTTTTATAAATATAAGCATAAATTAAATACGCCACAAGCCCACCAAGTAAAGGAGAAATAACCCAACTCATAGCTATTTTATAAATACCATTCCAATTTACCATAGAAAAAGCTTGGTCTTGATCAAAAAATACAAACCCCATAGCTATACTTGAACCTACAATACCACCTATAATGCTATGAGTAGTAGAAACTGGAAGTCCTTTTTTTGTTGCTATAAATAACCAAATACCTGAACTTAGCAAAGCAGAAAGCATAACACATACAAACACCATAGGATCAACACTATCTGGTAAAACCACTATACCACTTCTTATAGTATTAGTTACTTCCCCACCTGCAAACACAGCCCCACTTAATTCAAATACTGCTGCAATAATTAAAGCTTGCTTAATAGTAACTGTCTTAGCTCCCACGCTAGTGCCAAATGAATTTGCAACATCATTACCGCCAACATTAAAGGCCATAAAAATTCCAAATACACTAGCAAGAATAAATAATATCATGGAATTATTAGGAATGTAATTATAACCCCAAACAAAAAAACACAAAACGCTTACAATAAAAATAAAAAATGCAATGGTATTGTCTTTACTCAAGCATTCTCCTTAAGAAATTATTTTAAGAATATTTTAGTAACTTTTACTTATTTTTTTCTTTGATTTGTAAAAATTGTAAAGCAGATTTTGCTGCTTGCATATAACTTTGTAAGTTTATTTTTTCATTTTTATAAGCCCTATCATAAGCTGTTCCATGATCAACACTAGTTCGAACTATGGGTAAATTTAAACTCGCATTAATACTTTTATCAAAATACAAAGCTTTTAAGGGTGCTAAGGCTAAATCATGATACATACTGACTAAATACTTGCATTTACTTAATGCAAAAGGAGTAAAAGCACTATCGGCCACTAAAGGCTCACTTAAAAAAATATTTTCCTTATAAAAAAACTCTTTTTCTTTTTGACTTAAAAAATACTCATTTTCTAAATTTTGTAAATTTAATGCATGATCTTTTAAAAATACATTTGCCATTCTTATGGCCTTTTTTATTTCTTGCTCTTCCTCTCCACCTATTACGCCATTATCGCTTGCATGAGGATTAAAACCCAAAACTCCAATTTTTTCAAATAAAGTGCATTGATAAAAATTAATTAAAAATTTCGCAAGTTCAAAAGCCTTAATTTCTTTATAAACATCTCTTAAAGGCATATGTTCAGTATATAAAGCCACAAAAAGCTCATCACACCCTAACATCATAATAGCATCTTGTTTGAAAAAATCTCTTAGTGCTTCAGTATGACCTTTATAGCTCACTCCTGCCATTTGCCAAGTTTTTTTATTAATCGGTAAAGTTACTAAAGCATCTAAAAATAAATGCGTGCAATAACTAGCTCCTTCAAAACTTAAAAAAGAATAAACCCCACTTTTAGCGTCTAAATTTGCAGGATTTAACTCAAAATCAAAATCAATAATTTTACTAGCTTGATATGAAAACTCATAAATTAAAAAATTTTCTTTTTCTTCTTTAAAGGTAAACTGTGGTTTTGAAGCATTAGAAATTTCAACTAAATTGATTTTAGATTTAGGATTTATTTTCAAAAGTTTATTTGCTTTTTGAAATAATTCATAATGCACAAAATAATATGGCTCACAAATTTTTACTAGCTCATCATGACAAGATAATAAAATTTGCATACCTATGCCATTTAAATCCCCTATGCTAATAGCAATTTTTTTCATCTTTTAATCAAAGCTTTCATTTGCAATATAGCTTTTTCTAAGCCCACAAAAACCGATCTTGCTACTATACTTTGGCCTATATTTAACTCTTCTATTTCTAAAATATCTACAATATTTTTTACATTTTTATAATTAAGCCCATGTCCAGCTGCTACTCTTAAATTTAAACTCTTAGCCAAACTTGCACTTTGTCTTAATCTTTGGAGTTCATTTTCTAAAAGCTTTTTGAGTTCATTTTTACTTAAAATTAATTCAGGCAATGCATAAGAAGTTTGATTGATATTAGTATATAGTGCATTATAAATATTAGCATACAAGCCTGTATGAAGCTCTACAAAATCAGCATTTAAAGAAGATGATTTTTTGATATCTTCTAAATTAGGATCAATAAATAAAGAAACTTCGATTTGCTCTTGCTTTAAAACATTAATAGCTTCTTGTAGTTTTTCATTATCTAAATTTAAACCACCTTCTGTTGTAAGTTCTTGTCTTTTTTCAGGCACTAAAGTAACGCGTGAGGGTTTGTATTTTAAAGCATATTCTATCATATCAATAGAGCATTCTAAATTCACTACACATTTGCAATATTTTAAGATATTTTCTAAATCAAACTCATTAGCATGACGACGATCTTCTCTCACATGGATAGTGATTTGATCAGCTAAATTTGCACTCAAAATAGCAGCTTCAAGTAAATCAGGATCATTTGCTTTTCTAGCTTCTCTTAAAACTGCTATATGATCGATATTAACCCCTAAAAGCATAAGTTTTCCTTATAAGTTTTTTGCTATTATACTTTAAATTTTTTAAGGAGAGCTAGTGCTAGGTATTGATATGGGTTCAAATACATTAAGAGCTGTTTTGATGGATGAGAATTTTAATAAATTAAAAAGCGAAGAATTTATCATAGGAGCAGCTAAAAATATGCAAAATGACACCATTAGCGATGAAGCTATAGAAAGAATTTTTAGCGCTTTGAAAATCTTAAAAGAAAAAAATTATAACTTAAGTCAAGCTAAAGCAGTCGCCACAGCTGCTTTTAGAAAAGCAAAAAATACTAAGCTTATTTTTGAAAAAATTCAAAAAGAATTTAAACTTGATATAAAATTAATCGATGCAAAAACCGAAGCAAAACTAAGCGTTTTAGGTATGCAAGAGCGTCTTAAAGCTCTTAAACTTTTTAGAAAAGACTTAAACTATTGTGATTTAGGCGGTGCTTCTTGTGAAATTTCAAATGATAAATTTAGCAAAAGTTATGATTTTGGAATCATTAGTTTTTATGAAAGAATGCATTTTAAAGCCATAAAACCAAATGCTTATGTAAGTTTTTTTAAAAAATATCCACAAAATCTTGTGCGTATTAAAGATGAAAAATTAAAAATTCATCTAAGCCCCTACCCTGCGCATTTAAAGCAACTTGCCTTAAAAGCTTTTAATCTTAGTAAAGATATAAAATTAAAAGGAAATTTTTTCATACTAAATTCAGGAGTACCTACCACACTTTGTGCTTATAAACAAAACATAAAATACAAAGACTACCTAGAAGAAAGTGTAAATGGTAAAATACTCAAACGCAAAGATTTTTTTGATTTTGCATTAAAAATTTGGAATTTAGAACAAGAAAAAGCTAAAATTTATCTTGGAGAAAATAGAAAAAAATACCTCATAGCAGGCTCAATGATACTTTTTGCTTTATTTAATAAGCAAAAGCTCATTGTGATTGATGATGGTGTTAGAGAAGGTGTGTGTATAGCACATTTTAAAAATATCAAATTTTAAAGGAGAAAAAATGAGTTTAAAAGATCAAATTTTAGAAGATATCAAAGAAGCTATGCGTAATAAAGATGATTTTAAAAGAAACACTTTAAGAACGCTTAATGCTAGCTTTAAACAAATAGAAGTTGATGAGAGAATCACACTTAATAATGAAAGAATATATAAAATCATTGCGAGTGAGATTAAAAAACGAAATGAAGCCGCACTTGCTTTTAGCAAAGGTTCTAGAGAAGATTTAGCACAAAAGGAACTCCAAGAAGTAGCTATTTTAAGTGCTTATTTACCAAAACAACTTAGCGATGAGGAATTAGAAAGTGAGCTAAAAAAACTTATAGAAAAACTACAAATTAGCTCTTTAAAAGAACAAGGTATTTTGATGAAAGAAGCTAAAACAGCTTTTGGTGCAAGCGTTGATGGTAAAAGACTTAATGAAATGGTAAGAAAGCTTTTAGCATGAAAAAAGTTTTAACACTTTGCGCCTTAGCTTTAAGCTCTTTTGCTTATACTCAATATGAATTACATCCTAGCTTTAAAGCTTATTTTAAAGACTGCTCTTTATTAATGGATAAATATTATTATATTAATTGTTATGATTATAATTATAAAGGCACCAAGGCAATTGCTTATAAACTAGAAGCTAAAATTTTAAATCAAGGACACATCAAAAAACGCCCAAAATTTAAAGATGATACCAATATTCCTAAAAAGTATAGAACTTATTGGGAGGATTATCTAAGAAGTGGTTATACAAGAGGGCATGTTGTACCAAATCAATCCATGAATGCAACCCCACAAGCCCAACTTAGCACTTTTTTAATGAGCAATATCACTCCGCAAAAAAAAGATATTAATGCAGAAATTTGGAATGAAATCGAACAAAGAGAAAGATATTTAGCAAAGAAAAATAAAGAATTAGAAGTCTTAAATTTAGTACTTTATGATGATAAGCCAAAACGCATTAAAAACAACATAGCCATTCCTAGTTTTTATGTCAAAATTCTTAAGGTTAAAAATTTCAGCGAATGTTATAAAGTGCCAAATAATGATAATTTTGCAAGATTTGATAGAAATTATTTTAAGGAAGATTGTAAAAAATATATTGATTAAACTAGAAGCAACAAGGCTTCTAGTTTAGTTTTTACTCAACTTCAGCATCGATTACATCATCGTCTTTTTTCTTTTGAGCGTTTGGTTCTTCTTTTTTATACATATTTTCTGCTAATTTATGAGAAACTTCACTTAAAGCTTTCATTTTACCTTCGATTTCTTCTTTAGAAGCATTAGCATTTTTCAATGTCTCTTTTAACTCATCTAAGGCTTTTTGAATATTTGCTTTATCATCATCGCTTACTTTATCTCCAAGCTCACTTAAAGATTTTTCTACTTGATGTACTAAGCTATCAGCAGCATTTCTAGCTTCTACTGCTTCTTTGCGTTTTCTATCTTCTTCTTTGTGAAGCTCTGCATCTTTTACCATGTTGTTGATTTCTTCTTCACTTAGTCCGCTTGAACCTGTGATTTTAATCTCTTGAGCCTTACCTGTAGCTTTATCTTTTGCACTAACTGTTAAAATACCATTTGCATCAATATCAAAAGTTACTTCAATTTGTGGCATACCGCGAGGTGCTGGTGGAATTCCTTCAAGATTGAAATTTCCTAAAGATTTATTATCACGGCTAAATTCTCTCTCACCTTGTAAAACATTGATAGTAACTGCGCTTTGATTATCTTCAGCAGTTGAGAAAACTTGCTCTTTTTTAGTTGGTATAGTTGTACCTTTTTCGATGATTTTAGTCATCACACCACCTAAAGTTTCAATACCTAAAGAAAGCGGAGTAACATCAAGCAATAATACATCTTTAACATCACCTTTAATAACCGCACCTTGAATCGCCGCTCCAATTGCAACAACTTCATCAGGATTTACTGATTTATTAAGCTCTTTTCCAAAGGCTTTTTTAACTTCTTCTTGTACTAGTGGAACACGAGTAGAACCACCCACCATAACGATTTCTTTTACTTCACTTTTATCAAGTCCTGCATCTTTTACTACTTCGTTAATTTTACTAATAGTTTCAGCAACTAAACCATCAATCATACTTTCAAATTTAGCTCTTGTTAGAGTTTTAGTTAAGTGTTTTGGGCCACTTGCATCAGCTGTGATAAATGGTAAATTAATATTAGTTTCATTAGCTGAACTTAATTCTTTTTTAGCATTTTCAGCTGCTTCTTTTAATCTTTGTAAAGCCATTACATCGTTTTTAAGATCAATACCTGTTTCATCTTTAAACTCATTTGCTAAAAAGTCGATTAATTTATTATCAAAATCATCACCGCCTAAAAATGCATTACCGCCTGTTGCTAAAACTTCTACAACATTATCACCTGTTTCAAGCACAGTAACATCAAATGTACCACCACCTAAATCATAAACTACAATTTTTTCACTTTCTTTTTTATCAAGTCCGTAAGCTAAAGCTGCTGCAGTTGGTTCGTTGATAATTCTTAATACATTCAACCCTGCAATTTGTCCTGCTTCTTTTGTAGCTTTTCTTTGTGCATCATTAAAATACGCTGGAACAGTAATAACCGCATCTTCTACTTTTTCACCCAAGAAAGCTTCTGCATCTTCTTTTAATTTCATTAAAACTTTTGCTGAAATTTCTTGCGGAGTATAAATTTTACCTGCTATTTCAATCGCACAAGCCCCATTTCTCTCTGTGATATGATAAGGTAAGCGATTTTTAGCTTCTTTTGCTGCTTCTTCATTGATCATCAAACCCATAATTCTTTTTATAGAATAAATAGTTTTTTCAGGATTAGTCACAGCTTGACGCTTAGCGCTATCTCCAACTAAAACTTCTCCCTTATCTGTAAAAGCAACTACTGAAGGAGTAGTGTTTTTACCTTCTTTATTTGGGATAACTTTACTCTCGCCTCTTTCATATACACTCACACAAGAATTTGTTGTACCTAAATCTATACCTATAACTTTTGCCATTTTTTATCCTTTTTATTAAATTTTATTTTGCAACACTAACTTTTGCTGATCTAATTACTCTATCATTCATCATATAGCCCTTTTGTAAAAGTTGGACAATATGATTACTTTCATGATCGGCGCTTTCAACATGAAACATCGCTTCATGTAAATTTGGATCAAACTCACCATTTGCTTCTATTGCTTTAACCATATGTTTTTCAAGTTTTTTCAAAAGCAAGTCTAAAGTGTTTTGAACCCCTTCTTTTATTTTCAAACTTAATTCATCATTAGCTTCTACATTAATAGCCGCCTCTAATGCATCAACTACATCAAGCAAATCTTTAGCAAAACTTTCATTTGCATAAATTGTTGCTGAAATTTTTTCTTTTTCCATTCTTTTTTTGATATTTTCAAATTCAGCATTTGCTCTTAAATAAGTATCTTTTAACTCATTATACTCTGCTTGAAGTTTTTCTAATTCATTGTTTTGATTTTCTGAATTTTCCACTGCTTCTTCTTGCATTTGCTCATTTTGCTTTTCTTCGCTCACGCAGCCTCCTTTATAATATTTAACATTGTTTTAAAATCAGAATACACACTACCAGCAAAAACCACATTAGATTCTTTGCCTAAAAATGTACTCTTAAGCTTTAATCCCATAAAACCCTCTTCAAATAAAGGATCAAATTGCAATTTATCGTTAAAATAAAATCCAATTTGAGGAGATAAAAGCTTAGCAAATTCATCATTTTGATAAATTTGATAAGCTTTACTCTCATTATATCTATAATAAACCATAGCTTCTTTTAGCATAATTATTTTTTCCAATAACTCTTTAAACTCAACTCTAAAAGCTAAATTTTCAATACTTTTTAGATCAAGCCCTATAAGTCTTTGTAAGAAAACCAGACTATCTTGGCTAAATCTTAAAACCAACTCATTTTGTCCAAAATCAAGTATGATAAATTTATCATTAACCTTGGTAATATCTTGCAAAATAAGCTCATCGCCACCATAAACTAAGGTATAAATTTCAAACTTATCAAGCAAAAACTCCAACAATGCAAGATCGTTAATCACAATCTCATCTTCGCAAAGTTGCTCATACCAATAAGCCTTCATAGCACTAAAAGTTGGTATGCGACCACTGCTAATATGAAGTTGCGTTAATACACCTTCATCACTTAATTTTTTAAAATAAACTCTTATAGTAGAAGCAGGTATGCTAACTTTATGATTTAACTCATTAGAACCCACAGGGTTATTACCCTCTAGATAGGTTTCAATGATAGTTTTTAAAATTAAATCTTTTTTACTATAAGACTTCACTATAAAACCTTAAATTTTTTATTTTAGCACTCAATGTTTTTAAGTGACAAGATAATTATACAACTTTAGTATAATAATGTCAAGTTATTTTTAAATAAAAATATTTAAAATTATTTAGTCTATATAACTAAAGTTTATTTAGCCATTTATATATAATATATAAAAACTTATTTTTCAGTTTTTTTAAAAGAAAAGATAATATAATTGCGTCTAGCAATATTTTTTAAAAGGTTTATAATAATGAAAAATCTTACTTTAAGAGAAAAGCAAGATCTTGAAGCTTATGTGTTTTCCAATATAGAAAGAAAAAAAATGGCTTTAAGTAGAATTTTAAAGTTATATTATTTAAGATTTTTTAGATTAGTTTTTTAATTTATATTTTCTCATACCCTCTTTTGTGAAAGATAAGTCTTTAAAATCAAGGGATGAGATTAACTCCATACAAGTTTTATCCAAATTTTCCATTCCACTTACTTGCATACTAGCTTGCAGATTTTCATCTAAATATAAATCAAAAATTACACAAGCTTGATTATTGATCTTGTAGAGAATTTTTCCACCTTTCTTCTCATCTAGTTCATACGCTTGTAATTTATCATTTTTACTCATTTTCTTAATTTCATTTGCAAAAGATTGATGTAAGGTATAATAAATCATAAAATCGCGCATAATATTTTTAATATCAGCAATTTCTTTTCTTAGTTTTGATAAATCTTTAGTGTATAAACTTATAAATTGCGTATTTAAGTATTCATTTAGATTTTTTTCGTTTAAATTTTCACACAGTGGATAAAATTTAACCACGAAAGCCTTATCTTTAGTAAGCACTATATCCGCGCAAGCTTGTTTGTTTTGTTTGTATTCTAACAATAAAGCTTGACTTGAGCTTAAATTTAGCGTGTTTTGCTTATTGTAAGCAAAATCACTTAAATCTTCATAGATATTTGCATAAGAAAAAATTCCTATAAAAAGCAATAATAAATTTTTCATTCAAATAAATCTTTATGATGAATTTTTAAGTACTCCACTACTTCTAAGATCTCATCAACTCCTTCTTTTTGGGTATTTTGACAAACTTCATCAATACAATCAATATAAACTCCAATTGCTTTTTCTAATTTTGCTCTTTTTACCCCAGCAAACAAGAGCATTGCTTCTAAAACTATGCTTAATTCATATTGTAAATTTTCTATTTCTTCTTTAAAATCATGATTTGTTTTCATTATTTTCCTTTAATTCTTTGCTTTTAATTAAATCTACAAATTGTGCTTTTATGAAATCATAGTTAGAGCTATCTTTATACGCAGCAAATAATCCTCCGCTAGCATTTTTATGCCCTCCCCCATTGACCAAGCTTTTAGCCATCAAACTCACATCGATTTTATTATTTGCTCTAAAACTTAAGGTTTTTCTCGAACTAAGATCAACAAAAAAATCAAAATCAGGATTTTGCATTAAAAAATCATTTCCAATTACGGAAGTATTGCCTATATTTGAAGTTAATAAACCTTTACTTCCTTTATAAAATACACTAAATTTTTCTTTATTTACACTTAGTCTTTCTACTATAAATTTAGAAATTAAATTGCTTAAAGTATCATCATTTTCTTTTTTAAAAAAAGATTTTTTTAAGCCATGTAAATCATCATCTAAATTAATATGAGCATTTTTTTGATGAATGTATTTTCTACAAACATCAAAAAGATAAAAAAGATATTTGATATTTTCTTGTGCAAACATTACTCTATTGATTTCTTTTGCTCCAGAAACCATACCAAGTAGTACTTTTCCAAGTTCAAAATTCTCATCTTCACTCAACCAAATATCTACTGCATTTACCACATCTACAAATTCTGACAAAGCCTTATTTTCGCCATAACATTTACTAAAAAAATCATAAACAATCTTAGTAGCACATCTTTTATCATCTAAAAAATACCAAGGATATTTTTGCATACATTCTAAGCCACTTTGATGATGATCTAAAAGTAAAAGCTTAATTTTTTTTCCTTCTATGGCTTTTTGAAAATCTTCACATTGACTTAATGTTAAATTTAAATCTGTGATTAAAATCACAAATTCTTCATTAGGACTTTGCTTTAAATCTTCCTCTATATTTTTAAAAATCACATTAAAATTTTCATTAATCTCTTTACCATAATTAGAATTATAAAAATAACAATTCTTAAAATAAAAATCTAGCACATACTGACAAGCATAGCCATCTAAATCCGTATGTGAAAGATGATAAATTTTCATATTTTTCCTTTATAAATTATCAACTTTTATGATACCTTCTGTTTCAAATTTAGTATTTTCTGCAATCTCAGCAAAACTTAAAACTGTAATATTAATACCAAAATTAGAACAAATATCAGCAATGAATTTTCTAAGTTGTGGCTCAACACAAAGCAAGAAAGGCTTAATTCTTGTATTTGCCACACTTGCAAGTTCAGCTTTTAAAGCTTCTACTAAAGCACCAGTTTGGGCTACATTTATCATTAAATGATACGAACCATCTTTAAACTGCACATGCTCCATTAATTTTGCAGCTGCAGCTGCATCAAAAATATAAAAGCTAATTTGCCCTTTTTCATCCACATATAAATTTGTAATTGCTCTTGCTAAAGAAGCCCTTACATGCTCAATAATCATATCCAAACTCTTGCTTACTTCAGCTATATCACTAATTGATTCTAAAATTGTAAGCATATCTTTAATAGGAATATGCTCTTTAAGTAAAGCTTTTAAAACTTTTTGAATTAAACCTATACTAGCAACCCTTAAACAATCATCTACCACGATAGGATAATCATTTTTGATTTTATCTAGTAAATTTTGCACTTCTTGTTTAGTTAAAAGCTCTGAAGCATTAGCTTTTATAAGCTCACTCATATGGGTTGAAATCACACTTGCTGGATCAATTACAATATAACCATTTAGCGTTGCCTCATCTTTTAAGGATGATTCTATCCACAAAGCATCAGAATTAAAAGCAGGTTCTTTAGTAGCTATACCTTCGATAGGTTCAGTGATAAAACCACTGTCCATAGCTAGATATTTATCAGGATAAATTTCAGCACTAGCTATACCCACACCTTTGAGTTTAAAAGTATATTCATTTGGTTTTAATTGCAAATTATCTCTAATTCTAATTTTAGGCATTAAAAAACCTAAACTTTGAGCTATATTGCGTCTTGTTGATCTAATACGCTCTGTTAATTCACTTTCTGCTAGTTTGATAAGTCCATAACCTAATTCTAATTCTAAAATTTCTAATTTTAAAATATCTGTGATTTTATTTTCTTCTTCTTTTAAGATTTCTTCTTCGCTGCGTTTTTGAGGTTTAGCTTGTTCTTCTTCATGGGTTTCTTGAGACTTTTTAGCTGAAATTGCATTGATTTGAATTTTACCTTCTTGCACTTGCTTTATCATATAACCAAGTCCTAAAAACACCAAAGCCATAAAGCCCAAAGAAAAATGTGGTAAGCCTGGTACTAAAGCAAATATAAATAAAACAAAGCCTACAATTAATAAAGTTTTGTATTCCCCTAAAAGCTGATTGATAGAACCTTCAGCAAAATTATCTTCATCTTTACTAGCACGCGTGATGATAATTGCAGTTGCCGTTGAAGTTATAAGTCCAGGAATTTGAGAAACAAGTCCATCACCTATTGTTAATATAGTATAAGTTGAAGCACATTCTCCAAGCTCCATATCATGCTGAAAATAACCTATCATAAACCCACCAATTAAATTTACAATGGTGATAATAATCCCAGCAACAGCATCCCCTTTTATAAATTTAGAAGAACCATCCATTGCTCCATAAAAATTTGCTTCAGCTATGATTTCTTGGCGTCTTGCGCGTGCAGTTTTTTCATCAATCAAACCTGCATTTAAATCCGCATCAATAGCCATTTGCTTACCTGGCATTGCATCAAGGGTAAATCTTGCTTGAACTTCAGAAACCCTTGTACTACCTTTAGTTACAACCATAAAATTGATTAAAACTAAAATACAAAAAACAACCATACCTATAACATAATTTCCACCAACAACAAATTCACCAAAACTTGCCACTATATCACTAACAGCAGCTGGACCTTGATGACCCTCGCTTAAAATCATACGCGTTGTAGCTATGTTAAGTGAAAGTCTAAAAAGCGTAATAATTAAAATCATAGTTGGAAAAGTTGTTAAATCTGTAGGTTTTGGTATATATAAAGAAATTAAAATAATTAAAACCGAAATTGCTATACTTAAAGCAAGAAAAAAATCTAAAACTATACTTGGTAAAGGTACTATAATAATAGCTAAAATTGCAATAATTACAGCTACTATAGTCAGACTCTTTGCCTTTAAAATAGGTGCAACAAGTGGAGCAATCCAAGGCAATACTAAGCTAAAAATATCCCTTTTAGCCATTATTTTGAATAATATCCTCTAGAGTAATAGAAACTAAAAAATCATCTATCTTATTTTGAAGCTTCACCAACACAGGCATAATTTTACAATTTTCTTCTTTTTGCGAAGGACAAATTCCATTACTGCACTCAAATACATTGATAGATTTTTTCTCTACACTATTAATAATTTCTTTTAAAGTGTATTCACTTGGCTTTTTAACAAGCATAAATCCACCTTTAGCACCCTTATAAGATTTCAAAAGTGCGTCTTTGGCAAGTGCTTGTAAAATTTTTGCTAAAAAACTTTTTGGTATATCTAAAACACTTGACATAGTATCTACATCTTGTGGTTCTTGGGATTTTGCTATATGAATTAAAGACAATAAAGCATATTCGCTAGCTTTGGTAAATAACACTTTTTTCCTTTCATTGAAATATTAATAAACAATATCTATTTTTAACTTTAAATAAAAATTTTAATTATATCAAAAATATGTGTTGTTAAATATTAAATTTCTTATTTTTTAAATTTCAGCATTTTTTTTGTTTTTTTAGTTATAATTGCACTTTTTATTTTAAATACCGCTCAGGAGGTCTATTATGGCTTTAGATTCGGCTAAAAAAGCAGAAATAGTTGCAAAATTTGCTAGAAAAGAAGGAGATACGGGTTCTCCAGAAGTTCAAATCGCACTTTTAAGTGCAAGAATTTCAGATTTAACAGAACATTTAAAAATCTACAAAAAAGATTTTTCTTCTCGTTTAGGTCTTTTAAAGCTTGTTGGTCAAAGAAAAAGACTTTTATCTTATCTAAAAAGAAAAGATTATCAAGCTTATTCTAAATTAATCAGCGAATTAAATTTAAGAGATAAATAAGCCTCGTGCTTATTTATCTTTAATATATTTTATTTTAGTTATTTACCACTTCTTTAATTTAAGTTTTCAAAATTTCAATATTTTATTCACAAGAGTTTCACGATGTGATTTTAGCTTCTAAGTATCTAAAAATAACACTTTAAGTTTTATGAGTAAAAATATTTTTCACATTTAATTTTATTGATTTTTAATGTTTTTTCACTTTTGCTATAAAAAACCCATCTGCATAATTATCTGGTAAAACTCTTTTGGCAAATGACAAGTCAAAATCATCACTTTTTGCATTAATGAAGTTAACATTTAATAAATCAAAATCTAGTAATTCTAATTTAAAATTTTCATTTCTTAACGCATTTTCTAAAACAGCTTCATTTTCTTCTCTTAAAAATGTACAAGTACTATAAACCAATTCCCCACCATGTTTTAAGGCTAGTAATGCTGAATGTAAAAGTTTTTTTTGCAAATTTGCTATTTGCTTAATTTCTTTTGTGTTTTTTTGTATTTCAAAACCCATTTTTGCAAAAGTTGAACAAGGCGCATCAAGCAAAATTTTATCAAATTTCAAAGGACAAGCTTTACCTATAGTGCGTGCGTCTTTTAAAAAGCATTTTGCAATTTTAACTTGATAATTTTCCATAGTTTTTTTTAAGGTAAAAAAGCGTGTTTTAGATAATTCACAACTTGCTAAATAACCCTCATTTTGCATAAAATTGGCCAAATTTAAACTTTTTCCACCAGGAGCTGCACACATATCTAATACATTCTCACCAGCTTTAACACCCAAAGTTTTAGCACATAAATACGAAGAATAATTTTGTATATAAAACTTACCCTCATTAAAAGCATTCATTGAGCTTAATTTACTTTTAAAAATAGTAGGTATTTTATAACAATACAAATCAATTTTTTCAAATTTTATATTTTTTTCATTTAGAATTTCTTCTAGTTTTTCATTGTCAATAAGCAAAGAATTTCTAAAAATATTGAGATATTTTTCTTGATTAAAACTTTGAAGGATTTGTTCTTTTTGCTCTTTTGTATAAATTTCATCTAAAGCTGTATTTAAATCAAGCAAGGCCATAAAAATCCTTTAAAAATAAATATGCAGCTAAAGAATCAAGTTTGCCATCTTTTTTCTTTAAATTCACTACACCAAGCTCTTGTGCGTTTTTAGAGCTAAAACTCTCATCAACAAAAAAAACTTCTTTATCAAAATCAAGTAAAGATATGAAATGCTCTATTCTTTTTCGCATTTCATCTTCACTAGATCCGCCCAAAGGAATTCCTACCACCAAAGTATTTACATCATAGTCTTTAATGTATTTTTTTACCTCATTTGCTGCTTGATTGCGGTTTTTTCTAATGATAGCTTCAAGCGGCATGGCCATGCTTTTATTAATACACAAAGCAACACCAATACGCTTTAAACCTATATCTAACGCTAAAGTATTCATATGCAAGCTCTTATTTTCACTCCAGAAATTTCCACCAGACCCTCAAGTTCATATTCATAAACTCTATCACCAAATTTTTTCAAAACTTTTTCTAAATCATTTTCATACTTTAAAAAGCTTAACAAATCATCCTCACTTTGCTCTTGATAAAGCTCTCCAAACATTTTTGCAAATTCCTCAAAATTATGAATTAAATTTGCTTTTTTTGTGGCTAAAAGTAAATTTGTTCCTTCACTTTCATCTTTCCTATGAGGTAATACATATATAGGTTTATTCATACTCAAAGCAAGCCTTGCACTTTGCATAGAACCACTTTTTAAATCAGCTTGAGCTATTATAACAACCTCACTTAAAGCAATAATAAGCCTATTTCTTAATAAAAAATCATATGGCTTTGCTTTATATTTTGCTTCATTTTCACTTAAAGCTAATGCATTTTCATAAATATTTAAAATTTCATTTGTATTAGCTTTTGGATAAATCTCATCAAGTCCATTAGCAAATATGGCTATAGTTTGAGGATAAGCTATTTTAGCTGCTTGGATATCCACACCCAAAGCCCCACCACTTACTACACAAACCTTAGTTTTTTTTAACAAAGATACTAACTCAATGAGACAATTTTTAGTATAAACGCTCATTTTTCTAGAACCTATAATAGCTACTTTTCTAGCATTTAAAAGCTCTAAATTGCCTTTATAATAAATCTTTGAAGGTGGATTTAAAAGATTTTTAAAATCTTCAATATTCTCAATAAATTTCATTTAAATATACAAGTTCAACTGAATTTAACAAATCTTTACTTTGCACCAAAGCTTTAAAAGTCTTTTCTCTTGGATGACCAATAGCTATAGCAAAACCTTTCTTTCTTGCCTCTTCTACTGCTTGTTTGAGTTGATTTTTAATATATGCTATATCATCTTCATTATCCAAAAAAACATCTCTAGCTATATAAGGCTGATTAAATTGACTTGCTAAATTTTTAGCTTTAGAATTTCCTATGGTTCTTGAATCTACAAAAATAAAATCATTTTGTTTAAAAGCATTAAATAATTTTTCCATAGCCTGCTTATTTGCAGTAAATAAACTTCCTGTATGGTTGTTAATAAATTTTACCTTTGGAAATTGTTCTTTTACAAAAGCAATACGCTTGCTTATTTTTTCCATATCATCACTAGGGTGTAAAGTGTTTAATTCTGCCTTGTCATATTTTATAGCAGCAAGAGGCAAATGCACCATAAAAAAGTCAAAATCCTTTGCAAACTCAGCTGTATAAGGATGGCGTTTATCAGGTGGAAAAAAAGATGGGATTAATTTTAAATTTGTTTTTTTAAGCATATCTACATGAGTGTGACTTGCCATATCATCTATAATAATTGCTAGACGAGGTTTGGTATTTTTTTGCACTAGGATTTGAGTTTTATTATCCTCATTTTTATCTGATATATTTTGCTCTTTATTGATTAATTCTTTACTTGTATTTTGATCTATTACTTCTAAAATTAAAGTTTGATTATCCTCTTTAGTTTGATTTAACTCTGTATTTACAGGGTTTAAATTTAAAATTTCACTAATGTTTTTATCTAAAAATTCTAATTTTTCATTTTCTAAAGTCAAATTTATATCATTAAAACTAAAATTATTTTCTTGCTCTTTTGTAGGTGGTAATAGTTCTTTTTTAACTATGGTTTGATTATAGTCTAAGGTTTTATTTTCTTCTTTTTTTAAAAACAAAGCTCCAAATGCAAAAAGAAAAATTCCAATTACAACAAGACAAAGTGCTAGAAGCACTTTGTATTTTTTATTTATAGTTTTCAAATTAGTTTTTATCTTTATCAACTAATTTTTTAGCACTAATCCAAGGCATCATAGCACGAAGTTCGCGTCCTGTTTTTTCTATCAAAGAATCATTCATTAATTTACGCTCTGCATGCATTCTTGCAAAATTCGCTCTTCTTTCTAAGATAAAATCTTTAGCAAAACTTCCATTTTGTATATCTTTTAAAACACCTTTCATAGCCTCTTTAGTTTCTTTGGTAATAATCTTAGGCCCTGTGATATAATCTCCATATTCAGCAGTATTAGAAACAGAATATCTCATATCAGCAATACCACCTTGATAAATCAAATCTACAATTAATTTCATTTCATGCAAACACTCAAAATACGCCATTTCAGGTTCATACCCTGCTTCAACTAAGGTTTCAAAACCAGCTTGGATTAAAGCACTAAGTCCTCCACAAAGCACCGCTTGTTCGCCAAATAAATCTGTTTCAGTTTCAGCTTTAAAAGTCGTTTCTATAATACCTGTTCTACCACCACCTATAGCACTAGCATAACTTAAAGCTAAATTTTTAGCATTTTTACTTTCATCTTGGTGGATAGCAATTAAACAAGGAGTGCCCCCGCCTATACTAAATTCATGTCTTACAGTATGACCTGGAGCTTTAGGAGCTATCATAATCACATCTATACCTTTTGGAGCAACAATTTGTCCATAATGGATATTAAATCCATGTGCAAATGCTAGAGTTTTACCTGCTTTTAATTCAGGTTTAATTTCTTCATTAAAAATTTCACTTTGAATTTCATCAGGAGCTAAAATCATAATCAAATCTGCTTCTTTAGTAGCTTCTTTTACACTTTTTACTATAAAATTTGCTTTTTGAGCTTTTGCCCAACTTTGCCCACCCTCTTTTAACCCTATGATCACTTCTACACCACTATCTCTTAAATTCATAGCATGAGCATGACCTTGAGAGCCAAAACCTATAATAGCTACTTTTTTTGATTTTATTAAATTAATATCACAATCTTTATCATAATAAATTGACACAGCCATTATGCACTCCTAAAATTAAAATTAAAGCAAAGATTATAACTAAAAAATATAAATTTAATCCTTTTATGATAAAATTTAAGTTTTGAAAAAATTACTATAAAGAGTATTATGAAAGAATTATTTAATCAACTAAGCTATGGTCTAAATGCTGATGAAATTACCAATAAAAGTAAGCAAATCATTAGAGAGTTGCTAACTTGCGATATTATTAAATTTTATAAAAACAAATACTATTTAAAAGATGGCTTTACTTTTGGTAAGATTGATATTTCAGCTAATGGAACGGGATTTTTAGAAAGTTTTGATCCTGTTTTTAAGCGTGATTTGCTTGTGGAAAATAAAAATTTAAAAGGAGCAAATTATGCTGATATAGTTGTAGCAAAATTACTTCCTCTTAAAAAAAAGCGTCCAAGTGCTAAAGTTATCTTAATACTTAAAAGAGCCCATGAAACTTCTTTGGTTATAACTAAAAAATACGGCGAAGCAGTCCTTGGAGTAAATATTCAAACAGGACTCACATATGCCTTAAAAGCCTCTCAAAAATCCTTAAAAACTCTACCTTTAGGAACTATTTTAAAAATAGAAAATCATGATAATAATATCACTGAAGTGATAGGACATATTGATGATGATTTTGTAGATGATAAAATTTCCTTAGCACTTTTTAATAAAAATGCAGTTTTTGATAATTTATGTGAAAATGAAGCAAGAGCTTATGGAAATGAAGTTGATGCGAGTATGTATCCATCAAGAAAAGATCTTAGAAATTTAAATTTTTGTACCATTGATCCAATTGATGCAAAAGATTTTGATGATGCAATTTATTATGATAAAAATGAGCATGCTATTTATGTAGCCATAGCTGATGTAAGTGCTTATGTGCATGCTTATAGTGCTATTGATAAAGAAGCAAGATCAAGGGGTTTTTCGATTTATTTTCCTCATATTGCTATACCTATGCTACCAAGAGCTTTGAGTGAAAATATTTGCTCACTAAAACCTAATGAAGATAGGTTAGCATTTTGTTTTAAAATAAGCTTAGATCAAAACAATGAAGTGATTAAAGAAGAGCTTTTTGAGGCTATTATCAACTCAAAACGCCGTTTTAATTACGATGAAGTTGATGAGTATTTACAAAAGCAAGAAGATTTAGGCGCAATCAATTGGCTTTATGAGGTTTTCAAAATCACTCAAAATTTACGAAAAAAACGATTAAAAAATGCTTGTGAGTTTAAAACCCAAGAGCTAAGAATGACTTTAGATGAAAATAATAAACTCATAAAAACACGCCTTGAAAATGACACTGCTTCGCATAATTTAATCGAAGATTGCATGCTTTTAGCTAATAAAGCTGCAGCAAAACTCATTGATATAGGAGTTTTTAGAAATCATTTAAGTCCTGATTATAAAAAAATAGATCAATTGCTAGCTGATCTTTCAACACTTAGTATAGATATTAATCCTAAAAATAATGTCATAGAATTATTTAAAGACATTCAAGTCTTAGCAAATGAGCTAAATATAAGAGAAGAAGTAGATAAACTCATCATCAAGGCGCAAAAAAAAGCAGAATATTCTAGTGAAAATGCAGGGCATTTTGGCTTAGGTTTTGATAAATATACCCATTTTACAAGTCCTATTAGAAGATATTCTGATCTTATATTGCATAGACTTTTAAAAGCTAAAATCAATAATGATGAAAAAATGTTTAATTATTTGCTTTTAAATATACAAAGTACTTGCGAGGAGTTAAGCTTATTAGAAAGAGAAGCAGATAAGGTTGCTTGGCATTTTATGGATAGAAAATTTGCAAGATGGGCAAAAGAAAATATAGGAAAAAGATTTAAGGCTTTAGTGGTAGAAAATCAAAGTTCATTGCAAGTAAAATTAAATGATGAAATTAAGGGAGCTTTGATTACCATCATAGGTTCAAGGGCAAATTTATTAGAAAACATAGAAGTGGAAATCACTGAAGTAGATATTGTTAGTGCTAAAATTTTTGGCAAAATCACCAAGCATTTTAGTTTAGAAAGAAACCAAAATGTATAAAAATCAACTCCAAAGCTTACTTAATGGTAATAGTTTTCCTAATTATTTCTTACTTTATGGAGCGGATAATTTCCAAATAGAGCTTTATACTAAATTTATTAAAGACAAATACTCTTTTGATGAGAGTTTAAGATTTTATTTTGAAGAATATGATTTTAAGCAAGCATATGATTATTTATCTAGCGCTTCCTTATTTAGCGAAAGAAAATTGCTAGAAATCAAAACTCAAAAGAAAATCCCAAATAAAGAACTCAAGCAACTTTTACAGCTTTGTCAAAATTCGCAAGATAATTATTTTTTACTTGAAATTTATGATGAAAGCTCCAAACAAAGTGAAGCGGAGAAAATTTTTGCTAATAATTTTTGTAGATTTTATAAAGTAAATTCAGCTAAGGAAGGCATGGAATTACTAGCTTTAAAAGCTAAAGAATTAAATATTAACATTACTCAAAATGCCCTTTATGCTCTTTTTTATAATTTTAATGAAAATTTATATTTAGCGGCTAATGAGTTAAATAAATTTAGTGGTCTAAATATCGATGAAAAAATCATCCAAGAGCATTGTTATAGTTTAAGTACTATTAGTTTTGAAAGTTTTTTTGATAAATTAATGCAAAAAAAAGATTTAAGGAATGAACTTGAAAATATTTTAGAAAATTACAATGAAATAGCATTGATTAATGCCTTATATGCAAATTTTTCTAGACTTTTTAAAATAGCTTTACATATTAAAATTTATGGAAATTTAGACTTAAAAGAAATTTTAGGCTATGCTCCACCTATTTCTGTGGCGCAAAATCTTCAAAAACAAGCTCTTATGATTAAAATATCACAATATAAAAATATCTTTCTGACACTTTGTAATTGCGAATATGAATTAAAAAAGAATTCTAAAATAGAAAAAAAAGAATTTTTAATCGCAACACTTTTACAACTTAGCTCCATATTAAAAAGTTAAATTAAGAAAACTTATGGTAGAATGAAATTTGCATTTTATGCAAAATCCTTGCCTAAAATTTTAGGCTTTATATCCATAAGGAGAAATTAAATGAGACATTATGAAGTTTTATTCATATTAAAACCAACACTTACAGAAGAAGAAGTAAGTGCTAAGTTGGAATTCGTAAAAGAAGTCCTTACAAAAAATGGCGCAGAAATTGAAAGCGTAGTTCCAATGGGAACAAGAAAACTTGCGTACAAAATTAAAAAATACGAAAGAGGAACTTATTTTGTGATTTATTTCAAAGCTCCTACAAATTTAATAGCAGAGCTTGAAAGGGTATTAAGAATCACTGAAGAAGTAATCAGATTTTTAATCGTAAAATATGAAAATAAAAAAGAAATTGCAGCTTGGGAAAGACTAAGCAAGGGTATCAAACAAAATAAAAAAGAAATTAAAGCTAGTGAAAGCACAGAAGGCTAATTAATGTTTAACAAAGTCGTTTTAGTAGGGAATCTTACAAGGGACATAGAAATGCGTTATGCTCCATCAGGTAGCGCAATAGGCTCTTCTGCTATAGCTGTAACAAGAAGATTTAGTACAAATACAGGAGAAAAAAGAGAGGAAACCTGCTTTATCGACATTAGTTTTTTTGGAAGAACTGCAGAAATTGCTAATCAATACCTTAACAAAGGTAGTAAAATTTTAATCGAAGGTCGTTTGAGATTTGAGCAATGGAGCGATCAAAATGGACAAAACAGATCAAAACATAGTATTCAAGTTGAAAATTTAGAAATGCTAGGTTCAACTGTGCAAAATAATCAACAAAGTAATTTTGAAAATCAAAATTATGGTTATAATCAAAATTTTAATCAACAACAAAGCTTTGATCCTTATGCTCAAGTACAAACTAGAACAAATTCATCTAATAATACCTATCAAAATCCTCAAAAGGAAGCCCCTATGAAGGAAATTGATATTGATAAATATGATGATGATACAGAATTACCATTTTAAAGGAAAAAACATGGCAGAAAAAAGAAAATACTCACGCAAATATTGTAAATATACTGAAGCTAAAGTTGATTTTATAGACTATAAAGATACAGCATTGCTAAAACATGCTTTATCAGAAAGATTTAAAATTATGCCACGCCGTTTAACAGGCACTAGCAAAAAACACCAAGAAATGGTTGAAGTTGCTATTAAGCGTGCAAGACATGTAGCACTTATCCCTTATATCGTAGATAGAAAAGAAGTTGTTACTAATCCTTTTGAAGGACTATAATTATTAAATCAAACCCAAGCTTTTTAAGCTTGGGAAAATAAAAGGTTGTTTTATGTTTTCAGATATAGAATCTGAAATTTATGTTATTTTACTTGCATCCGTTGCTATTATAGCAGTTTTAAATCCTTTTGGAAATCTTCCACAATTTATTGCAATGACTGAAGGTTTAGATGCTGATACAAGAAAAAAACTTTTTAGAAATATCATTTACACTGCATTTTGTATTGTTTTAGTTTTTTTACTTTCTGGACCATTTATCATGAAATATTTATTTAAAATAGATATTAATGATTTACGAGTTGCAGGTGGTTTGATTTTAATCATTATGAGTACAAAAAATCTACTTTTTACCCCATCAAGCACTCAATTTCAACACTATCAAGGATTAAGCCACAAAGAATTATTAAAAAAAAGTATAGTGCCAATGGCATTTCCTATGCTTGTAGGACCTGGAACACTTTCTACCATAGTAGTTATTTCAGAAGATCAAAATTTAGCTATAGCCATAGCTTCTGTATTACTTACTTTTGCTTTTATTTTTGCTTTATTTCACTTTTCAGCTACTATTGAAAAAGTTATCGGTAAGCTTGTGCTTTATGTTTTTTCGCGTATTGCTTTAGTTTTTATTATGGCTATGGGAGTAAAAATGATAGCTATTGGGGTTCAAACTTACATTCAATCTACCTAGGATAAATAAAAAAACTTTTTTGTAAAAACACTTCTTCATTTACTGCTTTATTAGTATTTAACAACACACTAATATTTACCGCTACAATACTTTTTGCATGAACATACTTTGCAATTAATTTATTATTTTTACATTCACCCAAAGGATAAGCATAATCAATTCGTATTTTTATATTATTATATTCAAAATTATATTCACTTAAGCATTCTTTACCCTCCAAATAGGCTTGATATAAAAAATATTTAGAAAGCTCTTTTGCATCATGAAGTAAAATATTTCCTTGAGTATAAAGCGCTAAATCTTTCATAATTCTTGGTGGATATGAAGAAATTTTTATTATAAACGCCATAATAAAAGAAATAAATAAAATAAAAAATATTGTATATATCATTGCAAATGATTTTTTCACAAAAGCATCCATTTATCTAAACATCTATTTTGAGTATTACTGCAAATTGTAATTTTTAATAACTCACCATCATGCTTGAAAATAAGTTTTGAAATATTTTGAGCTAATAAAAATACTTGTTTGTTATGATTTAAATCATCAATTTGCATATAAATATTTTTATTTTTCAAATACACCTTAATATAAGCATATAAAATAGTATAAAATCCGCTAAAACTCTCATCAAAAAAATTGATTTTTTCTCTATCATCAACTAATATTTTATAGATTTTTGAATTTTTTATATCATAAATATACATATAATCACTAGTATATATTTTCAACTTCTTCATACTATGCATATCTTTATAATTGCTCAAAATTCCTTCAGAAATTCCATTTTCTATAAAATGCAAATTACTTTTTGGACTAAAAAAACTTTCATTATTTTCTAAAATAATACCACTGAAGTTTAATTTTTTTAATGACAAATCATAAAAAATATCATCATTTGCACTCATATAACACTCAAAAGAATTACTTGTAAATATTGCATTCAAGCAAGAATTATAAATTTTCTCCATGCTAAGTAAAGCTTGATTTAAATCAAAAAATATTTCACTAGATTTTTTAACATTAAAACTATAATTATAAATATACATAGCTGGATTAATTAAAATAGTAATCAAAATACCCAAAATAACAAGGCTTAACGCAAGTTCCAATAAACTAAAAGCCTTTGTCATCTATAAAAGCTTCTTTATAGGATAAATCTTTTATTTTTAAAGATTTGAGTTTAAATTCATCACTAGTGTATTCTAAAAAGTTGTAAGTATTTATATTTATCTCTTTTGCTTTATATGAAGGAATTTTATTTAGCAATTCTTTTTCTTCATTAAAAAGGGTTTGATTTTGCCATATAACATTTAAAGATTTATTTGTAAATACAAGATAATAAGATCCAAAAATAAAAGATAAAATTACAATACAAAAAGCAAGCTCTAGGAGACTAAAAGCTTGCTTCATTTATTTAAACTTGCATTAAAAGCTTCAAAAAAAGCACCACGTAAAGCTCTTTTTTCCAAAGCTTCAATTCCTTTTATAGTTACCCCTGCTGGAGAACAAATTTTTTCTTTAATAATAGCAGGATGAGCATGATTAAACAAAGCACTAAAGCTTTCAAAACTTGCGCGAGTAAGCTCATAACTAAGCTCATTTTTTAAACCATTTTTCACACCTGCATTAGCTAAACTTTCTGCTACCAAAGCTAAAAATGCAGGAGCACAACCGCTCAAAACCATAGCTATATCAAATTCTTTTTCATTTTGCAAACTTATGGCTTTACCAAAAGTATTTAACAAAGATAAAATTTCATCTTTAAATAAATCTTTTTCCATTAAATAAGCAGTTGTAGAAGCTTTAAATTCGGCTGCTGTATTTGGCATAATTTTCACATAATTTTGTGCATCAATACAATGAAGCCGCTCAAAAGTAGTGTTTGCTAAAACCGAAATAAGCCATCTTGCCTTGCCTTTTAATTTAACAGCTACTTCTTCTAACGCATAAGGTTTAAAAGCCAAAATAATATTTTTATTATCCATATCAAACTCATCATATGATAATACTTTTAAATTTAAACCACTAGCTTTTTTTAAATCCCTAGCAACAATAACTACTTTATAAGTATCCTCTAAACCTTTAGCTATAGCACTTGCCATAGCACCATTTCCTAAAATATAAATTTCAGACATTATTTTGTTTGTTTAATAAAAGCTGAAATCTTTTCAGACTGAAAATAATTAGGATATTTGCTTGTATCTAAAATCACTTGCACTAAAGAGTTATTATCATAATTCATCACAACAGGTGCTAAAAAATTTACCGTAGATTCTTCTAATGGCTCATTAATAGCCACTATAACAAACACACCAAAATTAGTTTGCTCATTTAAAGCTAATAATTCTTGATAATAATCAGGCACTTCAAAATCATAATCAGGACGGATCATATAAGGATCAATCATCACAAAAGAAAAATCTTTACCATCAAGGCTTTTAAGTCTATAAAAAACCTCGTCTATTTTATAAAAATTCATATTTTTGGTATCTTCAAAACCTAAAATAGGACATTTAACTTCTAAGTTCATCTTGCCTCCTAAAATCTATTGACTAAGAAATTACAACTCATTAAGCAATTTTAGTTCCAATTTTAAAAATTACACTAATTAAGAGTTTTTGACTATAATTTTAGTTTTAAAAATTAACAATTTCATAAACATAAAAACATTATAATTACAATTATTAAATTTATAAGGTAACACAATGAAAAAACTTTTTATTTTTTCACTTATTATTGCAGGTTTATTTTTAGGAGCATGTAGCTCGAAAAAAGCTGAAGATTTATATAATCTAAGTTCTATGGAATGGTATCAACAAATTATAAAAGATTTACAAGAAAAAAATCTTGAAGCAGCTGATAAACACTATACTTCAATGGCAGGTGAACATATTGCTGATCCATTATTAGAACAAACTTTACTTATATTAGCTCAAGCTCATATTAGTGAAGAAGAATATGAAATGGCAAATTTTTATCTTGATGAATATTTAAACAAATTTGGTGATTCTAAAAATGTAGCTTATATAAGATATTTAAAAATCAAAGCTAAATTTGACTCTTTTGCTGTTCCAAATCGTAACCAAGCTTTAATGCTAAAAACAATAGAAGAAATCAAAGAATACAATCAAAACTATCCTAATGTACAATATAATGATTTAATCGATACTATGCTAACTAAATTTAATCTTGCAGTTTTTTACCTTGATACAAGTATAGCAGAGTTATATCAGAAAAAAAACAGAGAACAAAGCTATGAGATTTATAAGCAAAAAATCGAAAATTCCGATTTTAATAAAATCGATATGATTAAACCAGAACTTCCATGGTATAGAAAAATATTTGAAGAAGGTATAATGTAATGAAATTAGAAAATACTCAAAACTATCCAACAAAACTTCCCATTCTTGTAGAAGATGAGCTTTTTTTATACCCTTTTATGATAACACCTATTTTTTTAAATGATATGCAAAATATTAAAGCCTTAGATACCGCTTTACAAAATGAAAGTATGATTTTTGTGGCACCATCAAAAATTGAAGGTGGGCGTGGCTTTGATGATATATATGATTGTGGTGTCATTGGGAGTATTATGAGAAAAGTTCCACTGCCTGATGGCAGGATTAAAATTTTATTCCAAGGATATGCAAAAGCCAAGATTGTTGAGAGAATTTCGGATGATCCTTTATATGCTTTAGTTGATTTAATTCATCAAGAGCCAATTTGTAATACAAAAAAAGAAGCTATTATAGAAGTAGTTAGAGAAAAAGCCAAAGCTTTATCGACTGTGAGTCATTATTTTCCACCTGATCTTTTAAGAACTATAGAAGAAGATGTCGAGCCTAGCAGAATTTGTGATCTAATATTAAATTCTATTAAAATCAAAAAACAACAAGCTTATGAATTTTTTATCGAAACTAATTTAGAAACTAAGCTTTTAAATTTAATTGATTATTTAGCTAAAGAAATTGAAGCAAATAAAATCCAAAAAGAAATCAAAAATAAAGTTCATTCTAAAATTGACAAGGTTAATAAAGAATACTTTTTAAAAGAACAACTCAAACAAATTCAAAGAGAGCTTGGAAGCGATATACAAAAAG
This sequence comes from Campylobacter sp. IFREMER_LSEM_CL2090, assembly GCF_025771865.1. NCBI lineage: Bacteria > Pseudomonadati > Campylobacterota > Epsilonproteobacteria > Campylobacterales > Campylobacteraceae > Campylobacter > Campylobacter sp. IFREMER_LSEM_CL2090. Next base: position 126,113 of record NZ_JAKMRA010000001.1, on the reverse strand, counting down.
AAAGCGAAGTAGAGGAATATAATAAAAAATTAGAAAAGAAAAAAGCTTTTATGTATGAAGAGGCTTATAAAGAAATCAAAAAGCAAATTCAAAAATACGAAAGAATTCATCAAGATAATTCAGAAGCTTCTATGGTGCAAACTTACATAGAAACGGTTTTAGATATACCTTTTGAGCACTCCTCAAAGAAAAAACTAAATTTAAAAGATGTATCTTTACAACTCAATAGTGATCACTATGCCCTAGAAAAACCAAAAGAGCGTATTGAAGAATACTTTGCAGTTAAAGAACTTTTAGAAAAACGCAAGATTAAAGATAGAGATGGTGCAAAAGTCATCTTGTGCTTAGTTGGTCCTCCTGGTGTTGGCAAGACTTCTTTAGCAAATTCAGTCGCAAAGGCATTAAAAAGAGAGTTAGTGCGCATAGCTTTAGGTGGTTTAGAAGATGTTAATGAACTAAGAGGACATAGAAGAACCTATATAGGAGCTATGCCAGGACGCATTATACAAGGACTTATAGAAGCAAAACAAAGCAACCCAGTAGTTGTGCTTGATGAGATTGATAAACTAAGTCGCAATCATAGAGGAGATCCAAGTGCAGTTTTACTTGAAATCTTAGATCCTGAACAAAATACTAAATTTAGAGATTATTATCTAAATTTCAACATCGATTTAAGCAAAATCATTTTCATAGCTACTGCAAATGATGCAAGTTTAATTCCACCTGCTCTAAAAGATAGAATGGAATTTATAGAACTTAGCTCTTACACCCCTCAAGAGAAATTCCAAATAGCCAAAAACTATCTCATACCTGATGAAATAAAAAAACATGGATTAAAAAAAGAAGAAATAAGCTTTAGTGATGATGCTATAGAATTAATAGTAAATGAATATACTAGAGAATCAGGTGTAAGAAATTTAAGAAGAAAAATTGCTGAAATTTGTAGAAAATGTGTCAAAAAACTTCTTTTAGAAAAAGATATTAAAAATATTGAAATTAATGATAAAAATTTAAAAGATTTTTTAAGTAAAAAAGTCTTTGAAATAGAAAAGCACGAAAAAGAAAATAAAATCGGACAGGTAAATGGACTTGCTTGGACTGCAGTAGGTGGAGATGTATTGAAAATCGAAGCCATTAAAATCAAAGGCAAGGGTGATCTAACTTTAACAGGGAGCTTAGGCGATGTAATGAAAGAATCAGCAAAAATTGCTCAAAGTCTTGTTAAGAATTTAATCGATGATGAACAAATTAAAGTCTCAAAGAAACTTTTCTACAAAGAAGATGAAAACATATACAATCAATACAATCTTCACATTCATGTACCAGATGGAGCCACTCCAAAAGACGGACCAAGTGCAGGCATAACTATTACCACAGCCATTGCTTCTATTTTTAGCGACAAGAAAGTAAAATCAAATGTTGCAATGACTGGAGAAATTGATCTAATGGGCAATGTTTTACCAATAGGTGGTTTAAAAGAAAAACTTATTGCTGCTTATAAAGCTGATATTAAAACAGCCATTATCCCACATAAAAACTATGAAAGAGATTTGAAAGATATTCCTGAAGAAGTAGTAAAAAATATGAAAATTATTGGGGTGAAAAATTTACAAGAAGTTTTAAAAATAGCTCTTATCTAAATTAGAAGCTTTAAGCTTCTAATTTATTCATAACTACTCTACTTTCATTTTCAAGTTCTCTTATATCATTAATAATAGAGTCATAATCTTCTTTTGATATATTATCCTTTTTAGCTATTTTTATAGCTTTACTTGCCGCGCTTTGTATTTTCTCACTCTTAATCTCCATTTCATTTTGAGAAATTAAAGGACAGAAAATACTTTTTGCATCTTCATCTTTACATAAAGTTGAAATAGGATCTAGATTTTGAAGATTTTCTTGAGAACCATTTAGAGTTAAATAAACATCAGATTTATATAATATATGATCTATTTTCATTGCAGAAAGAGTTAAATCAGAAGCAAAATTAACAAATTCTTTTCCTAAATGAGAGCTTTTATCCTCTAATTCTTTAAATGCCTCACTAAAATCAGCAACTTTACTATCAGAAGAATTTGCAATATCAAACACTTTTTCGCTATTTTCTTGTATAGAAGCAATTTCTTGATTCATTACTTGAATTGCTAAAGTAATTTCACCTGTTGCTTTTTGTGTTTTTTCAGCAAGTTGTCTTACTTCATCTGCAACTACCGCAAAACCTCTACCATGCTCTCCCGCACGAGCTGCTTCAATAGCTGCATTTAATGCAAGTAGGTTAGTTTGATCTGCAATATCCCTAATTACCTCAACAATTGCATTGATACTCTGAGCATTAGATGCAAAAGTATTTACAGCATTTTTACTTTCATCAGCCACTTGCATCATTGATGAAATTGAATCCTGTAAATTACCTACTTCTAAACCATTTTTTTGTGCTGTATTTGAGATTATTCTAATATCACCAAAAACTTCTCTCATAAGTTTGATGATTTTATTTAATGCAGAAGACAAATCGTTTAAATTTTTATTTTGACTATTTAAACTCAAGTCCATAAGTTCTCTTGATAAAGCATTTTTAAAAACAGATTTTCCTGTTTTTTCTATATCATCTAAAGCTTTATTAATAAAGTTAATATTATGAACAAAAATACCTTTTAAACCTTCAGGGATAGCTCTTCTAAAATATTCACCTTTTTGAGAACAAGCAATTGAAGTATTTATCTCTCTTAAATAAGCTTCTAAACCATCTATTGTATTATTAAGATTATCAGCAATTTCTTTTAATTTTTTATTAGCACATTTAATATATACAATTCTTGAATCAAAATTACCATTTTTTAACTCTCTACTAAGATGTAAAATCTTATCGCTAAATTGTTCTTCTTTTTTTAAAATAAACAATCCATATATAAATAAACAAAACAAAACTAAAAAGAAACCTAAGGAAATAAACTCTGCATAAAACAAAGAATTAATACAGGCTACTATGCTTAAAACTATACCAAGAAACAAAATATTTTTCATAAGAAATCCTTTTTTATTTTTGAATTTTCATCATTAGTTCATTATAGGTCACCCCATAAGATTTTACTATTGCTTTTAACTCTTCTATTCCAGATTTAATACCACCATCTTTTTCTTTCAACAAAAGAACTTTATAAATTTCTTCTATTGTTTTGATAGCTTCCATATTTGGTTTTCTTCTAACTGAATAATAATTTAAAATGTTTCCATTTTCATCACATGAAGCAGTTATATTAGCAAAAACCCAATAATAATCATTATATTTTGTTTTATTTTTTACAAAAGCAAAAACTTCTTTTTTAAGCTGAATGTTATCCCATAAATATTTAAAAACCGTTCTTGGCATATCAGGATGACGCATGATACTGTGAGGTTTGTATAAAATTTCCTCAATTTTATAATCAGAATATCTCAAAAAATCCTCATTTGCATAAATAATCTCACCTTTTAAATTAGTTTTTGATGTTATTAAAACATCTGAGGTTAGAATTTTTTCTGAAGACATAACACAATCTCCTTAGTTTAAAATTAAAATGGGAGTAATTATATCTCAATATAAAATAATAATTTATAAACAAAATTTATCAAATTCATCTTTGAAGCTCTAAAATTAATTGATTATAACTCATACCATAAGAATTAACTATCTTAACAAGTTCATCCACTCCGGCTTTTATACCATCTTTTTCTTCTATTTCTAAAAGAATTTTATAAACTTGCTCTATGGTTGATATTGCCTCTCTTTTAGGTTTTCTTCTAACTGAATAATAATTTATAATATTTCCTTGTTCATCAAAAGAAGCTGTAACATTAGTAAAAACCCAATAATAATCATTTTGTTTGGTTTTATTTTTAACAAAAGCAAAAATTTCTTTTCCATCTTGTATATAATCCCATAAACATTTAAAAACAGTTTTTGGCATATCAGGATGACGCACAATATTGTGAGGTTTATATAAAATTTCCTCCATTTTATAACCCGCATATTTTAAAAAATCATCATTAGCATAAATAATATCCCCTTTTAAATCTGTCTTAGAGGTTATTAATGTATCTGGTTCTAAAATTTTTTCTTGCGACATTTTTTTCCTTATAATTTATTTACAAAATATTATATTTCATTTATCATAAAATTTCATTGAAATTAAAACCTTTGTCATAAAGTATCTTTCTGACTAATTCTTGATGTTCTTTTCCTTTTGTTTCCAAAGTAATTGAAATCATCGCATCACCATATTCTAGCTTAGTGGAAAATCTATCATAATCAATTTTAACTATATTAGCTTGAGCTTCTTTTATAGCATCACTCAAAGTACTCAAAGCTCCTGGTTTATCAACCAAAGTAACATTGATAAGCATTTTTCTAAAAGCTTTAAACAAACCTTTTTCTATGATAATATTTAACATTTGTACATCAATATTTCCACCGCTTAAAATCACGCCTATTTTTTTATGATTTTTTAAATCTATTTTTTTATGTAAAAGTGCAGCAACTGCTGATGCTCCAGCACCTTCAACTGTGATTTTATGTTTTTCAAGTAAATATAACACCGCATTAGCTATTTCTTCATCATCAACTTGAATAAAATCATCAACACATTCAAGAATAATATCAAAATTAATTTTATTTACATCACGCACTGCAATACCATCAGCTATGGTTCTCACAGCCTTTGAATTGATTATTTTTTTACTTTTAAAACTCTCATACATAGCAGGAGCTCCTTTAGCACTCACTCCAATAACTTTTATATTAGGATTAATCTGCTTAGCAGCACTCGCCACTCCACTAATCAAACCTCCACCACCAACTGGAGCTAAAATCATATCTAAATCACTTATTTCATCAAGCATTTCAAGCATTAAAGTACCCTGCCCTGCTATAATACTTTCATTTTCAAAAGGATGAATAAAATTTAAATGATGTTCTTTAGCATAATTTAACGCATAAGCATAAGCCTCATCAAAATTATCTCCTTTTAAAATCACTTTTGCACCTAAATTTTTAGTCGCACTTACTTTTAGCAAAGGTGTAGCTTCAGGCATAACAATCACAGCTTCTATCCCAAATTTTTTAGCACTAATTGCAACTCCTTGTGCATGATTTCCAGCGCTTGCAGCTATTACACCTGCTTGCTTTTGTTCTTTACTTAAATTAGCAATAGCATTATAAGCACCTCTGATTTTATAAGCACCTGTTTTTTGCAAATTTTCACATTTTAGAAAAACATCAGTATCTAAAAACTCACTTAAAAAAGAAGAGTGCACAAAAGGGGTTTTTAATACAAAATCTGCAATTTTTTGCTTTGCTTGATAAATTTTATTTAACTCAATCATGATTTACCTTTTTTATCTAATTCTATTTTGATACAACGATCTTGAACACAATTTATACCAAATTTTTTACATTTTTGCATTATTTCATCGTTAATAATACCAAGTTGCATCCAAAAATTTTTAACATTTTTAGCTAAAAGATCTTCAAAAATTTCATTTGCGTAACTTGCTTTTCTAAACATTACAACCGTGTCGATTTCAAAAGGAATTTCACTTAAATTTCTATAAACTTTCTCGTTTAAAATAAAATCTTCTTTAAGATAGATAGGATAAATTGTATAAGATAAATCTTGTAAATATTTGCTTACAAAATACGAAGGTTTTTCTTGATTAGGACTAAGTCCTATAATGGCGATATTTTTCATAGAACTTAGTATTTTATGAGTATCACACAATGCTTTTTCCTTATTTTAAAAAAAGCATTGTATCTAAAATAAAATTAACAAAAAGTTTTTTTAACTATTAATAAATAATATAAAACAAGAGCAAACAAAACAAGTACAGCACAAAGTGCATAGACATTAGCAAAACCTATACTTGGTTCAACAATACCCAACAAATAAGGACTAACTCCTATGCCAAAATCCAAAGATAGAAAAAAAGTAGAATTAGCTAACCCCATTTTTTCTTTAGGAGCTAGTTTGATAGCCAAAGCTTGTGCACTTGAAGTAGCATTTGCATAACCTAGTGCACAAAATATACCGGCGATAATAATCATATAAAAATTTTTTGCAAACGCAAGTAAAAGTAAACACAATATAAAACTAAATAATGAAAAAATTATTACAATATTAGCTCCATGTTTATCAAATACCTTTCCAGCAAGAGGTCTAAAAACTATAGAAAATCCAGCATATATTACAAAAAACATAGATCCAGCAAAGCTTAAATTTAAACTTTGAGTATAAGCACTCATATAAGCTATAATAGCTCCAAAAGGACATGCGATCAAAAAAGTAATCAAAGCCAAATTTAAAACTGATTTTTCAAAATAATTATAAATACTAAATTTTCTTTTTACATGATAATGTTTTTTAAATCTTCTTACTTTTAAAAAAATTGATAAAACTAATGCAAAGATAATACTCACACTTGCAATTAAAAAGCTTAGTTGAAATAAGTTGATAGAGTCAAGTTTTATGGCCAAAAAAGGCCCTAAAGCTGAAGTTAAAACAACACTCGTAGCATAATACCCTATACCAATTCCTCTTTTATTACTAGGTATTATTCTAGCAATAGCTGCCCCACAAGCACAAGAACAAATTCCATAGCAAACTCCAGCTAAAAAGCGTATCAATACCAAAAAATACACATTATAAAATTTCAAATACATTAAATTAATAAAAAGATAAAATAAAAGTGAAAATATAATCACTTTTTTTTATATTAATACCATCAATAATAGAACCAAAATAAAGTCTAGAAAGCAAAGCACCTATAACAAAAGCACCCATTATAAGTCCTGCGGTGCTAGTTTGAAGATTTAAAACACCCAAAACATAATCTGTACTAGAAATAGTACTCATATAAAAAACAAGACAAATAACAAAATTTATCCCAAAAATACAGAAAAAATTTATATTAAATAAATTATATTTCTTACTAAGACCCATGAAAAAACCTTTCTTAAATTTTTTCATTGATATAATCAAGTAATTTTAAAAGCACTTCTTGATCTTGTTCATCTAATATATCTAAGATTTCTTTTTCATATTTTCTTATACAAACATTTGCATCAAAAAAAATTTCTTTACCCTTGGCACTTAAAGTAATGATCTTTTCTCTTTTATCATCAGCTTTTAAAAACTCTATATATTCAAGTTTTGCTAGTTTGGAAACAACTCTAGAAAGTATAGCTTTATCCATTTGATAAAATTCACATATTGGAGCTAAAGTGCTATTTTGATGATGGCTTAAATAAACAAAAACTCTCCAATCACTTGATTTCAATCCAAATGGCTTTAAAATTTCATTGACTTTATAGAGTATTTTTCTATTTGTATAAGTAATTTTTTGAAAAAATATGAGAAATCCTTTGTAAAAATTAATTGATTAAATCAACTATTTTAATAGTAACAAAGATTACATAAATTCTAACTTATATAAGTTTTTTCCTTAAATACATTCTGCATTTAAGATAAAAAATATCAAAAAATTAAAGCTTGTAACTTTGTTATAATATTTTAAATTTACAAATATTTGTAGTATTGACAAACTCAAATTAGCTTAGATTAAACTATGACATTAGAGACTTTATTTATACTAATAAAACTTGCATTATTATTTTATAATGCTTAACATAATTTAACATAAGTCAATAAATTTTACCACTGAGTATTGTAAAATATTAAAAATTATCGCAATAAAGGTTGTAATCATGATCGATATTTATCCTTATATACTAATAATACATTTATTTTGTGCTATATTTTTTATAGGATTTTTATTTACCGATGTATTCTTATTAAGAAAATTAAATTTGGATATAAAAAATACAATTAAAATAATGCCACTTATTGTATTGATTTTATTTCTTAGCGGTTTATATTTAGCTCATTTTCACTTAAATTCATTAAATTGGATATTTATTTGCAAAATATTCTTTGCTTTTTGTATTTTTATATTAATACTATTTTCTCTTTTTTATAAAATAATCTTAAAAAAACAAAATCCTTTTCATGCATATATTCATCCTATTGTATTTATTTTTACTATAATTATTGTAATATGTGCAAAATTAATGTTTTATATTGTTATTTGATTTTCAAATAAACACCACATTCAAGATGATTTGTGTTTGCAAATTGATCAAAAAATGCAAATTTGGATATTTTATGAGTTTTGCATAATTTCTCAAGGTTTTCTTTTAAAGTGATAGGGTTGCACGATATATAAATGATATTTTCATAATTTTTAATAAGTTTAATCACGCTTAAATCAAGTCCTGCTCTTGGAGGATCAACTAAGACATGAGATATTTTAAAACCATCTAAATCTATGTCTTTTAAGCGATTAAATTCCCTTTCTTTTTTCAATGCTTGACTTAACTCTTCACTAGAAAGCCTTGTAAAAGTTATATTTTCAATAGAATTTAAAACGCAATTTTTTAAAGCAAACTCAATATTTTTCTTAGAAATTTCAGTTGCTAAAACTTTTTTAAAATTTCTTGCTAAAGCTATGGTAAAATTTCCATAACCACAATAAAGCTCTAATAAATCTTGCTTAAAATCACTCTCTATACAAGATACAACCCATTCGATCATCTTTTCATTAATAAAAGTATTGGGTTGGATAAAACAATCATTATTAAACTCATATAAAAATTCATTTGTATTGATATTTAAAATTTGTCTTAAATTTTCTCCATTAAATACAAGTTTTTTACCCCTACTTCTTGCTATGAGCTTGAGATTTAATTTTTCTGCTAATTCTTGTAAATCTTGTGCAATTAGCTCTATATTTTTATGGAAAAGTAAAGTTATACTTAAATCTAATTTTGTAGCTAAAAACTCTACTCCAAAAAGCTTTTGTTTTAAATTTTCATTTAGATTATTTAATAAAATAGGCATATATTTTTGAATTTTTTCATCTGCTATATCAAAATTTTCAATAGGAATTTTTTTCTTATTTTCAAACATTGCATAAGAAATTTTCCCATTTTCATGATGATATATAGAAAATTCCGCCCTAGTTCTATAAGCTTTTAAAGGCGATTTAAAGCACTGAATTTCTCCATCATATAAAGAAGAAAACAATGCTTTGTTTAAAGCAATTTTTTCTTCAAAATGCATTTACGCATCCACCTTTTTGCCAACCACAAAAAGTAAAACTATCATAGCTAAGATTCCAAAAACAAGTCCTAGCCACACATTAAGTCCTAATGCTACTGGTAAATAACCACAAAGTATACTAATAGCACAAACACTCAAAGCATAAGGCATTTGTGTACTAACATGAGCTAAAAGATCACACTTACTTCCCATAGACGAAAGTATAGTTGTATCAGAAATTGGCGAGCAATGATCTCCAAAAATAGCTCCTGTTAAAACCCCTGAAATATTAATAATCATATATTGGTGCAACTCTACTCCGCTTAATTCATTATGAACCCCAACAGCCATAGCTAAAGGAATAGCCAAAGGCATTAAAATACCCATAGTTCCATAACTAGTTCCCGTTGAAAAAGAAATAATAGAAGCAAAAATAAAAATTGCTGTAGGAAGCAAATAAAGAGGTGTTTTATCTGAAAATAAGTCAATTAAATATTTAGAAGTTCCCAAATCTTTAATCACAGAAGCTAATGACCATGCACAAAGTAAAATAATCACAGTCATAATCATAGTTCTCCAGCCATGAGTCCAAACCGCAATAGCTTCTTTTAAAGTAAATATTTTTCTATACATTCCCAAAATAATAGCTACTATGGTAGCTAAAAGTGCTGCTTGAAACAATACAACTGAAGCATCAGCTGCGCCAAAAGTCTCTCTAAAAGCAAATAAACTAAACGGTGCTGCATCAATTTGTGCTTTAACACTCACATCATCTAAGGCATTATAACCACTAAAATAAAAACCTATAAATGAAAACACAATCAAAACAGCCAAAGGTATAATAGCATTAGAAGCTTGTAATTTTACATGCTCTTTTGGCTCTAAGACCTTATCTTCTATATTATCAATTTGTTCATGACCATGAGAAAATTTACCTGCTCTAGCTCTAAGTTCAGCTTTTAACATAGGTCCAAATTCCCTACCTGTATAAATAGTCAAAACAACAAAAATCAACATAAAAAGATTATAAAATCTATAAGGTAAGGTTTGTACAAAGATTTCAAAAGCGTTAATTTCTTCTTTTACTACACCTAAATGTGCAAAAGTTGCATTATCAATTAGATCATATCCGCTGCGAATTAAAGAAATTTCAAGTCCTATCCAAGTAGAAATGATAGCAAGACCGGTAATTGGTGCTGCAGTTGCATCCATTATAAAAGCAAGCTTTTCACGGCTTACTCTAAATTTATCTGTTACCGGACGCATGATAGGACCTACGATTAATGAATTGGCATAATCATCAAAGAAAATAAAAATTCCCATACACCAAGTAGCAAATTGTGAGCTTTTTGCTTGTTTAGCTTTAGTAGAAAGCCAAAGAGCTACTGCTTTTGTCCCCCCTGTTTTGGTAATAAGAGCTACAACACCACCTATGGTTAAAACTTGTAGTAAAATTCCTGCATTACCCGGACTTGCCATGGCATTTACCACTTTAGAAATAAAGCCTGTAAAAGAAGCAATAATAGCATGGTAAATACTATTTTCAATAAGTCCTAACATAAAAGTACCACTTAATGCACCAATAAATAACGAAAGTACTACATCTTTAGTAACAAAAGCTAAAATAATAGCTATCACCGGTGGTAAAAGCGTCCAAGCTCCAAAAAGTTCTGCATTTACTTGTGCATCAGCAAATAACAACAAAGGAGCTAATAATAAATAAAAAATTTTCATAATTATCCTTAAGTTTTTATATTTTTTCGCTAAAAGTTCCTGCCCATGTTTGAGTCACAGGCATAAGCTCTATTTCGTTAATATTAATATGCTCAGGTAAGCTAATGATAAAAGTAATAATTTTTGCTATATCTTCAGCTTTGATATATTTAGTATTTTCATAAACCTCATCAGCTTTTTTAATATCACCTTTAAATCTCACTTCACTAAATTCAGTTTTACAAAGCCCTGGAGCAATATTTGTTACTTTTATATTACTTCCGCGCAAATCCGTTCTTAAAGCTTTGGAAAATTGTGCCACAAAAGCCTTAGTTCCACAATAAACATTACCTCCATAATAAGGCACATTAGCTGCAATTGAGCCAAGATTAATTATGTGGGCATTTTTTGCTTTTCTAAGTAAAGGTAAAGCAGCTCTTGCTACATATAAAAAGCCTTTGATATTAGTATCTACCATGGCTTCAATATCTTCAATATCCAAAGAATCAAATTCATTTAAACCTAAAGCAAGACCTGCGTTGTTAATAAGCAAAGAAATATTGCCAAAATCTTGAGGTAAATTTTCAATTGATGCAAAAACTGCTTGTTTATCTCTAACATCAAGTTCTATGGGATAAATTTTATCCCCATAAAGCTCTTGTAGTTTTTCTAATCTATCTTTGCGTCTTGCTATAGCTATAACTTTATAATCAAGTTCTATTAAAGCTTTTAAACTCTCTAGTCCAAAACCTGAACTTACTCCAGTTATTAAAGCAGTTTTCATGGTTGTGTCTCTTCATATAGCATCAAATTCTCATTTTCCTTTAAACCAAGTTTTTTTAGATATTTAATATTTTGTTCTTTTTTTGCAATTATGGCAAAATCAAGAGCGTTAAATCCCAAATCATCAATTTCTTTATAATTTGCTTTGTAATCTATAAGTAGCTTAAGCATTTTTACATCTGCATAGTTTGCTCCATGCATAAAAATATTTTTAGAAGTATGCTCAAGTGCACATAAAGTAATGAAATATGGCGTATTACTTCCCATACTAGCAATAGAAAGTTTTTCATTATCGTTAATGTATTTTTGATTTACATTAGCTCCATTTTCTAATAAAACTTTTGCAACCTTATAATTGTTGTATTCAACTGCATAAAACAAAGGTGTTTTTCCAAAAGAATTTCTATAATCAACAATAGCCCCATTTTCTAATAAAAGCTTGACATTATCTGCACTATCTAATGCAAAAAACAAAGCAGACTCATAACCTTCATTTATTTTTACACCTAATTTTATAAACTCACTTATAATTTGACTTTCTCTATTGTTTAACAAAGCAGATTTAAAACCATTATTTAATTCTAAATTGCTAATTTTTTTAGAATAAATATATTCTTTTATTTGTTCTAAAGAGTTGTTTTTATTAGCCAAAAATTTTTCAAAGTCCGAAATATCTTTAAAGATTTTAGTCTCGCCAACTGCCCAATTTAAAAATTCATTCAAAGCATTACTAGCAAAGTAAATAGCACTTGCTTTATCTAGATTAAATTCGTTTTGAAAATATTTTGTTAAAGGATTAATCGCATTATTATATTCTTTCCAAAATTCCTTAAAGAGCTTAAAATTTCCTATACTTTGATAAGCCCAAAATCTAAAATAAGCTTTTAATTTTGCAAATTTTTCTTCAAGTATTATAGGATCTTGTAAAGTTTTTTGATAAACTTGCGGATCAAGCGCAATTTCTAATAATTTAAAATCAAATTTTCTCAAATCGCTAAAATATTCCCCTCCCATGCAGGCACTATTACTTCCTCTAATTTCATTAGCAAGCTCATATAATCTTTTTGTAATTTGACTATTTTTTAAAGAAAAATCGCAATTTAAATCTACTTGAGCAAAATCTTGAGAAACTTGTGGTTTAAACTCTTTAAAAAAATCCATCTTATTTTCTTTGACATACCCACAAGTGTAATCTAAAGCTAATGCATTTAAACTTATAATCAAACTAAATAATAAAATCCTCAAATATTTTCCTTTGATATAAATTAAATCACTATTTTAACTAAATTTTTGCTTTAATAACAATTAATTAATTTAAAATTCATACAATGATTATTTTAAAATGAGGAAAAAATGTATCAAAGTTTTTACAAAGCTAGTTTTGCTTATATTCTTTTGCAGAGCAATGAAAATAAACTTATCAATGTTGATTTTATAACATATAAGCCCAATTTTACTAAAGATAAACACACTATTTTAGAACAAGCCTTAGAAGAGTTAGACCTTTATTTTAATAAAAAACTTTTTTTCTTTAATACACCCCTAGCTCTTCAGGGGAGCGAATTTGAGCAAAAAGTATATAAAGCTTTAATTAAAATTCCCTATGGACAAACTAAAACTTATCAAGAAATTGCTTCTTTTGTCAATCATCCAAAAGCTTTTAGAGCGGTAGGTAATGCAAATTCTAAAAACAAACTTGCAATTTTTATACCTTGTCATAGAGTGGTAGCTAAAAATCACTTAGGCGGATACAATGGTGGTTTATTTATCAAAGAAGCTTTACTTAAATTAGAAGGTGTGCTTTAAAATGCCAAGTTTATTACTAGCAAGTTTTATTTGGGCTTTTTCTTTTCCATTAATTGGGCATTTTATAACCTTAGAAATGGATAGTTTTTTTGCTGCATTTGCAAAAGTTTTTTTGTCTTTATTAGTATTTTTACCTTTTTTAAATTTTAAGCTGAATTTGCATTTAAAACTAAAACTCATAAGCATTGGAGCTTTACAACTTGGTGTGATGAATTTATTTTATTATCATTCTTTTTTATATTTAAGTGTAAGCGAAGTGGCACTTTTTACGATTTTTACACCTTTTTATGTTGTACTTTTTTATGGGCTTTTTTCAAAAAATCTTAGATATTTATATTTTATAAGTATTTTTATATGTATTGTAGGTGCTTTTGTAGTTAAATTTGATAATATTAACTCTAATTTTTTATATGGCTTTTTACTTATTCAAGGAGCTAATTTAGTATTTGGCACTGGACAAAGTTTTTATAAAATTTTATTAGAAAAAAATACAAATTTAAATCAAAAAGAAGCTTTCGCTTATTTTTATTTAGGCGCAACCAGTATAACCTTACCTGCTTTTTTATTTTTTGGAGATTATAATAATTTACCATCCAATTTAAGTTCTTGGATAGCTTTGATTTATCTTGGGACTATTGCTTCAGGACTTGGATATTTTTTATGGAACAAAGGCTCCACTGAAGTAGATAGCGGGGTTTTAGCTTTGATGAATAATGCCATTATACCTATAAGTATTTTTATCAATATGAGTATTTTTGGAGTAGATGTAGAGCTACTACCTTTTTGTATAGGGACCTTGATCATTCTTTTTTCATTTTTTATACATAAAAAAATCATGCATTATTATAATAAGAAATCTTACTCAAATACAAACCACTAGCAGGAGCTAAAAATCTACAATGAGCTTTTTTGGCATTGATTTGATCTAAAAGCTCATTTTTGCTCATTTTTCCTTCTAATACTTTTAAAATACTTGCCATCATCATTCTAATTTGAGATCTTAAAAAACCATTTGCTTCAAAATAAAACACAGTGTAATTTTTATAAGCATAAACTCTAGTTTTATACATTTTTCTTATACTTGTTTTATTATCAGAGCCTTCTTTTTGAAAGAGTTTAAAATCATGCTCTCCTTCAAATAAAAAAGCAATTTCCTTGGCTAATTTAATATTTATTTTTGGATAAAAATGCACATATGAGGCTAAAAAGGGATTATATTTTTCATGACTTATAATATAGCGATATGCTCTTTTTTGCACATCAAAACGCACTTGGAAATTTTCTTGCATTCTTTGGATATGCTTTATATGTATAAATGGGTGTGTAAAATGATTGATTTTATTTTTTAAATATACAAAATCTTTAAAATGTTCTCCTACTTTTACACAAGCGACTGCATTAAATGCATGCACACCTTTATCAGTTCTTGAAGCAAATAAAGGTTTTTCATAAATACCCAAATGCGACAAGGCCTGCGCTAAGGTATCTTGGACACTAAGCTTATGTGGTTGGGTGGCTGAACCTTGAAATTTAGAACCATCATAAGAAAAAGTTAATTTTAAAAGCATTAATACTTACTTGCAATTTTTGCTTTAAAATAAAACAAAGAAGTAATTAAAAAGCTTGAAAAAATCACAGCAATAGCTACATAAGGAGGATTATAAAAACTAATCAAAAGCATAAAATAAGCAAAAATAATCACAAAAATTCCAAAATAAGCAAAACCTTTTTCATAACGATAAGTTACTATACCAAAAGAGAGTGCAAAAAGCACGCTAGCTAAAGGAAATAAAGCTATAAGAATATAAATAACAAATTCTTTTGCTTTTTCTTTATTGCTTGTTACATCAGACCAATACCCATAAAAACTTTGAGTATTTAATTCTTTAGAAGAAAGTTTGCTTTTAATTAATAAATTTTTAAAACTAGAAATATGCCAATCTTCTTCTTTAATCTCATAAGCTTTTCCTTCATCTAGTTTAAAAGTAATAACACCATCATTTGTTTCTAACTTTCCTTCTTTGGCTAAAATCACTTGTTCTTTATCTTGTGGGTTTTTCTTTGGATGATACATTATGATATTTTTATAAGTTTCATCAGAATTTTTGGCATCGATAAAAACAAGCCATTCTCCATATCTTTGTCCAAATTCCCCTGTTTTTATACTTACTTTAGCACTAATTTTTTTATAATCTACAAAATTATCAAAAAGTTCAAAAGATATAGGTATAAAAACCAAAACCACCACAAGCATAAAAGCACTTACCAAAGCTGCAATTTTTGCAAAAAAACTTGCTATCATGCTTGGAGCTATACTCAAAGCAAATAACACTGTGCTTTCATTTTCCCTAGAAAGCCTATAAAAGGCCAAAGTCAAAGCTATGAAAAAAGATATGGGTAGAGTAAAAATTAATATCTTTGGTAAAAGAAAAATATATAATTTGATTAATTCAAAAAAAGTAATTTCAATATAAGCAGTAATTTTAGCAAGTTGTATAAAAAAAATAATCGAAACAATAATAAATAAAGTAAAAAATAAAGATAACATTGTACTTAAAAACTGATTAAGCAAATACTTATAAACTAGTTTCATAATATACTTTCTATACTTAGATTAATCAAAATTCCACAAAATAAAAAAGGAATCATAGGCATTTGATAATCTTTCTTGGCTATTTTTATAAACATCAAAAGACTTAAAAAACTTGCAATAAATAAAATCAAAAAGCCTTTTTCATAGCCAAAAATTCCAAAAATCAAAGCTATTATTATAACATCACCTTCCCCTAAACTTTCTAAAATTTCATCTCTTTTTTTAAAATTTTTAATAAAATTAATCACACTTTTTAGTATAAAAATTAACCCCGCTCCAAAACACACTCTAAATAAAAAGCTATCTTGAAAATCCTCTAAATTTAAACCATTTTGCAAAAAATCAAAACAAAAAGCTAAAATAAATAAAATCCAAAGCCAAAGCTCACTCACTGCTTTTAGATAATAATCCATCCAAGAAAGTGCTAATAATACAACTAGCATACAAGCAAAAATTAAAATTTGAAAAACATCTTCGATTAAATAAAAAGCAAAGACAAACAAACACGCACAAATAAATTCATTAAAAGGATAAATCAAAGAAATTCTTTCCTTACAAAAAGCACATTTGCCTTTTAAAAATACAAAAGATAGCAAAGGAAAAAGATGATAAAATTTCAAAGTTTTAAAACACTTAGGGCATTTTGATCTTGGGCTTATTATGCTTTCTTTATTAATCGTTCTTAAAATCAAAACATTGACAAAAGAACCCACACAAAACCCTAGTAATAAAAATAAAAATATCATTTACCAAAGGTTCTTTTGCGTTTTTTAAACTCAGTAATGATATTTGTGATTTCTTTTTTAGTAAGTGCAGGAAATAAGGTTTGACTAAAATAAATTTCTGCATAACTTGATTGCCATAATAAAAAATTTGAAATTCTTTTAGCACTCCCTACCCTTAAAAACAAATCCACATCTTCACTTAAGTCAAGATTTGCTTGTATATTTGCTTCATTAATTTCAAGATTTTTTTCAATCACCTTTTTAACCGCTCTAACTATTTCATCCTTGCCTCCGTAAGAAATAGCTAAATTTACGCATAATTTTGTGTAATTTTTAGTTTGTTCTTGAAAATTTTGTATTTTTTTTAAGGTTAATTCATCTAAAAGACTTAAATTTCCTATGGCTTTAAAACGCACTTCATTGGCTATAAATTTATTTAAAGATTCATCAAGATATTTATTTAACAGCTTAAAAAGAAACTCCACTTCTTCTTTTGGTCTTTGCCAATTTTCTGTACTAAAAGCATAAAGGGTTAGATTTTGAATTTTTTCATCTATACATACTTCTATAATTTTTTCAACAACTTTAGCACCTTGACTATAACCAATTTTTTCTAAAAGTCCATTTTTTCTAGCCCATCTTCTATTGCCATCCATTACTACAGCAAGATGCTTTAACTCATTCATTCTATCCCTTTATATCCATCAATCTTTTAAAAACAAACATAGGATTGAGCGTATTAACTACTTCAAATTTAAAATACTCGTTTAAAAAATGTGCTACTTTGGCAAAAGGTGTTTGTATGCGTGTGATTTTACCATTATCAATTATAATTTTTAAAGCACCAAAAATTTCAAAATACAAATACACCTCTAAAATATTTCCATTTTTCTTAGCTTCAAACAAAGCTCTATTTCCCTCATAAACAAAAGGTATATGATAAATTCCTTCAAAAAACGCAAAAAACATTTCCTTATAAATTTCAAACTCATATGCGCTTTTGCTTTCCATAAGTCTTTGGATAATGAATTTTTTATACCAAGCTTTTTCATCACCTTCTTGCAAAAGCTTTTCTATAAGTTCAGTCCCTTCTTCAAAAAGTCTAATTTTAGGCTTTTTCAAAAGATTTTTAAAAGAAATCACGCCTTTGTCTTCATAAACTTCAGCTAAATACTCCTCCCCTACTTCAAGCTCTATCATACTTTTTGTTTCAAGCTTTTTAGTGTTTAAAAGCAATACATAGCGATTATATGCGCGTTTTTCTAAAATTTGCATTCTTACAGGTAAGGTTGAGTTGATGATATTCACCAAAGCTTCCTTAATTCTTGTGCTAAAATAAAACCAAGTTTTTCTTTACTTTGTTTAGAACTTTGAGAGATACTATCTTTAGTGATAAAACAAATGCTATTTTCATCACTTCCAAAGTTCATTTGCTCATTTAAGACATTTAAACACACCATATCTAAATTTTTACCAACTAAAGATTTTTTAGCATTTTCTAAAGCATTTTGCTCATCAAATTCCATTTTAAAGCCTATTTTTTTGCCTTTAAAATCTAAATTTTTTAAGATGTCTTCATTCAGCTTTAATTTTAAATCAAGTCCGTTTAAATGCTCATTTTTCTTAATCTTACCCTTATAAGCCTCAAGAGTAAAATCACTCACAGCAGCAGCCATAATTAAAGCATCAAAATCTTTGTATTTTTGCAATTTTTCTTTTAGTTCTAAAGAAGATTCAAATTTTTCTAATTTATAAGGTGTTTTAAACTCTATTGAGCTAACTAACACTACTTTAGCACCTAAAAAATACAAGGCATCAGCAATTGCCTTTGCCATTTTTCCACTTGAAAAATTACTAATACATCTTACATCATCAATTTTTTCTTTAGTCCCGCCACCGCTTACAATAAAACTTTTATCTTTAAAAAAATCTTCTTGCATTAGACTTCTTTTTAAAGCATTTATAATACTATCAAGCTCAGCCAAAGCTCCCAAGCCTTCATCTTTACAAGCTAGAGTTTTAACTATAGGATCAATGATAATATAACCTTGCTCTTTTAAATTTTTTAAAGAATTTTGAGTACTAAAATGCAAATACATGTTTGTATTTGCAGCGGGTGCGATTAAAAATGGTTTATTTTTATCTACTGCTATTAAAGTTTGAATAAATAAATTATCTGCTATACCATAGTTTAATTTATTGATAGAGTTTATACTAGCAGGCGCAAAAAGCACACAATCACAAGTCTTGCTAAAGGCTATATGATTATTAGTATTTTGCCAACTTTCATTATCTTCACATAAGATTTCATCTGCTAAAGCTTCAAAGCTAAGCTTAGTGCCAAATTTTAAAACTCCCAAACTTAGCAAAACTTTAACCCTAAAACCTTCTTTTTTTAATAAAGAAATCAGCTCATAAGCTTTATAAAAGGCTATGCTTCCACTTACTGCTAGTAAGATTGTTTTCATTTTTTACCTAGTTTTTTATAATAAAAATCTTCTATGATTTGTACTTTTGCCCTATTGATATGTAAAGAACCTTTTTCTACATTCTTACACACGGTGCTTCCTGCTGCGATGATTACTTCATCTTTTATCTCAACCGGAGCGATAAATTGCGTATCTGAACCCACAAAAACATTTTTACCTATTTTGGTCTTATGCTTTTTAACCCCATCATAATTACAAGTGATAGTACCACAACCTATATTAGTTCCCTCATCTATCTCACAATCACCCAAATAACTCAAATGTCCTGCTTTAACTCCATTTAATAAAGCATTTTTACATTCTACGAAATTTCCTATATGGGTATTTTTAAGCTGACATTTTGGACGCAAATGCGCTAAAGGTCCTACATCACTATTTTCTACTATACTATCTTCAATCACACTTGAACTTTTAATGATAGAATTAATGATTTTTGATTTTCCTTCTATACGCACATTTTCATATACTTCACACTCGCCTACAAACTCAACCTCATCTGAAATAAAAGTCGTCGCAGGCATGTGAAAAATCACTCCTTGCTTCATCCATTCTTTTTTAATCGCTTCTTGCATAAGATCTTGAGCTAAGCAAAGCTCAATTTTATCATTTACCCCCATAAAATCTTGCTCATTTACAAATACCGCATCGATTTCATAGCCCTTTTCTTTTGCTAAATAAACCGCATCGGTTAAATAATACTCTTTAGCTTTATTATCATTTTTTATCAAAGGCAATACTTCTTTTAAGATTTGTGCTTTTATAGCATAAACGCCACT
This sequence comes from Campylobacter sp. IFREMER_LSEM_CL2090, assembly GCF_025771865.1. Lineage (NCBI taxonomy): Bacteria > Pseudomonadati > Campylobacterota > Epsilonproteobacteria > Campylobacterales > Campylobacteraceae > Campylobacter > Campylobacter sp. IFREMER_LSEM_CL2090. The sequence goes on along the minus strand of NZ_JAKMRA010000001.1, from coordinate 106,097 downwards.
ATTACAAATGTTTATAGCAAGTTCTTCTTTGCTTGCATCTTTTGTTTCTACTATTTTTTGAATTTTATTTTCTTTTAATACTATTCTTCCATAACTTTTTGGATCTTTTGCCTCAAAAACTGCCACATTAAAATCACTCTCATTTAAAGCTATTTTTTCTAAATCATCTGCTTTAACCAAAGGCATATCGCCACATAAAATCAACACTTTTTCATGCTTACTCTCATAACCCCTTAAAGCCCCTGCAGTACCTGGAAAATTTTGCAAGTCTTGTTCTAAAAAGCGTGTATTTGGAAAATACTCTAAAACAACTTGTTCAACCTTTTCTTTTTGATGAGAAAGCACCACACATACATCATCACTAATTTTATATGCTTGTTTTAAAATATGTAAAATCATTGCTTTTGAGCAAATTTTTTGAAGCACTTTTGGATTTTGTGATTTCATACGCGTGCCAAGTCCAGCAGCCAAAATAAGCACAGAAATTTTCATAATTTACCTTTGTTTTAAAAATTATTGCTTATTTTAACAAGCTAAAGTAAAAATTCTTACTAGTTGTTATTTGTTTTTTACAGATTTTCATTTACTTTAAACTTAAATTTATGGGGGGGGGTATAATGCTTTTTTCAATTTAAATTTACAAGGAGTAATCAAATGAAACTTTCTTATTACACAAGTAAAGTTTTAATGGGAGTTAGCATTAGTGCTTTATTAAGCAGCGCCGCTTTAGCTCAAGAGATAAATCATGGAAATTTTTCTGATTTTTTTAACTATAAAGATGGAATTTGGAGTTTAGATTCTAAAGAAAATATAGAATTAAAAATAAGTCCTTCAGATATTCAATCATACTATGGTGGAGAAAATAATGATAAACCTATAAATGAATTTAACATCAAAACAAGTGGCGTTTTAACCATAGGATCTGATTCAGACTGGATAGATGTAGGTAGCACTTCAACTAATGAAGCAAAATATGATTTATATAGTGTTAATTTAGAAGCAAAAGAAATCATTTTAAATTCTGATAGAGCTACCTTAGAAGCAAATAAAGCTTTTAATATAAAAGGAAATGTTACACTTAATGGTAGCTCACCTATAACAAATGATAATATAAGCAACGAAGAACTTGATAGACCTAGTTTAGATGTATGGAATGGATATGGCGAAAAAGATGGCTATATGAGCATACAGGGAAATTTAAATGTAAATAATTCTTTTATTGGTATATTTGATGCAAATAAAAAAGGTGGCTTAATCTCTGTAGATGGAGATGTAAATATAAAAGATTCAGCTATAGGCATAAGCACAAATAGTGTTTCAAATTTAGGTATAAACAACTATGTAGCTATAAAAACTACAGGTAGTTTTAACCAAGATATAGATAAAAACTTAGTAACGGCACTATATACTAAAGATATAACAAGCATGCTTGAAACAAGCAATTTACTACCAAAAAATGTATTTTTTGAAGATACTGATTTGGCTCAATTTACAGATTATAAACTTAGTGTTTCTAATGATGGCAAAAGTCTTTTAATTAGCGGTGGTGCTAATGAAAATGTAAGAGATTTATCAAAAATATTAAAATCTGAAATTGATATTAGAAAAGAAGCCTTAGATACTTTTGAGAATATAAAAAAGAATATAAAATATGATGAAGAATATAATAAAAATTCCTACCAAAAACCAGGATATATTGGCGATGATGCTATGCTTGAAGCCATAGCACAAGCAGAAAAAGAACTACAGGACCAAATTAAAAAATTAGAACAACAAATCCAAGATATACAAGATAATGGTGGAAAATTTGATGGTAGTGATTTAGTTGAAAATATGAAAGATGTTAGCTTAGAAAATAAAAATTTAGCTGTAAATATGCTAAATAGTATTTTAGATTCTAAACTTAGCAATGATGCTATCGCAACACTCACTCTAGATACCACAGGAAAAAATCTAAACACACTTACCACAAATACAAAAGCAAGTGCAAAAGCTATAGTAAATAATGCTCAAAATTCTTCTGTTAATTCATCTATAGGTGTAGCAAATGACCTAGCAATTGGAACAAGAATAGCAAAACTTTCAAATCCTTATCAAGATAAAGCTTTAGTAGAAAAATTTGCTACAACCCATATAGCAGCACTAGCAAGCGATGTTTATAATTATTATGGAAATTCTTCATTTAATAATAGCTTTTGGGGTAATGTTTTTGGTGGTGCAAATATCATAGATGGAGATAGTGGTGCTTTATATGGATTTACACTAGGTGCTGATAGAAAAATCAATGATAATGCTTTGCTTGGTTTTTACTTTACTTATGCTGATTCAACTATCAAAGATGGAGTTATGGAACAAAAATCAGATAACTATCAATTTGGTATTTATTCTTTAATTAATCCAAACGATCAATGGGAAATTAATCTAAGAGCTTACGGGCAAATTTCTCCAACAGATCAAAGTGTTGTAATGTTAAATGATTCTAATAAGGCTGATTTTGATAGTAAATTCTTTGGTTTAAGTGCTAATGCCGGTAGAATTTTTAATCCAAATTCATCATCATTATTCATCAAGCCTTTTGCTGGTATAAATTACTACTACGCACACACTCCAAGTTATAAAGAAAGTGGTATGTTTGCAAAAGATGTTCAAAGTATGACAAATAATTCCATATCTTTAGAACTTGGTGCTGAATTTAGAAAATATATGAGCGAAACATCGTATTTATTTATCACTCCAAAAATAGAACAATATGTAATGAATAATGGAGATGATTATGTAGCTGGATTTGTTGGATCAAATTCAAATTTTATCATCAAAGGTAATGATAAGAAAAAAACTTATGGACAAATCATCATAGGTGGAAATGTAGATATTAGTGAGCAATTTAGCCTAAATGCAGGTATTGGAGCTAAACAAATACTAGCTGGTAAAACAGATGGTAAAAATGAAACTTATGTAAGTGGTCAAGTAGGTTTTAAATACAAATTCTAAAAAAATATTTTTTGAGAAACTCCTAAATGCTAGAGTTTTTCACTCTAGCATTTTAAAAATAAACCATTAATTCAATCATATAAATTGCATTTTTAAGAGTAAAATTGCTAAAATAATGCTTTTAATTTTAACCAAGGAAATATTTTGAGGGTTTTACTAGTTTTATTTTTATCAAGCCTAGCTCTTTTTGGCGCTGAAGCAACTATACCAACTGTAAATTTAAGCCTTAGTGCCCCAAATAGCCCTCAACAGCTCGTAACAACTTTAAATATAATTATAGTTTTAACTATACTAGCACTTGCTCCAACTATCATCTTTGTAATGACTTCATTTTTAAGACTTATAGTAGTTTTTTCTTTTCTAAGAACTGCTCTTGGCACACAAACCATGCCTCCAAATACTATCTTAGCGACACTAGCTTTGATTTTAACTTTTTTTATTATGGAACCTGTTGCTACAAAATCATACAATGAAGGCATAAAACCCTATATTGCTGAACAAATAGGCTATGAAGAAGCCTTTGCTAAAGGCGTTAAACCTTTTAAAGATTTCATGTTAAAAAATACCAGAGAAAAAGACTTAGCACTTTTTTATAGGATCAGAAATTTAGAAAATCCAAAAACCATAGATGATGTTCCTTTAACGGTTTTAGTGCCTGCTTTTATGATAAGTGAACTCAAAACTGCTTTTGAAATAGGCTTTTTACTTTTCTTACCATTTTTAGTTATTGATATGGTAGTAAGCTCAGTGCTAATGGCTATGGGTATGATGATGTTACCACCTGTTATGATTTCCATGCCTTTTAAATTGCTTATTTTTGTTTTGGTAGATGGATGGAATTTGCTTATACAAAATCTCGTCAAAAGCTTTTTAACTTAGCAATTTAGAGCAAAAATATGTGTATTATTAGCTTTATTTGTATTTTTCCAAATCAAAGATTTTAAATGGCATTTGCTATATTTGGAAAATACCTTTATGATGATCTTGCCTTCACTCTTAAAGCTCACACTCAAAAAGAAAGTAAAAAAGCTTTTAAAATCATAGAAAAATATAAAAATCAATATTATTTTTTAGGCTATATTCAATATGAATTCTATAAATATCTAGAAAATAAAAATTATAAAAGCAAAGAGCCTTTTTTATATTTTTTTGCTTTTAAATCAAAAAAAATCTTTACAAACGAAGAAAAAAATTTAGACTTTTATCCAAGTTTTTCATCCAATTTAAACCAAGAAAAGTATTTTGAAAACTTTGACAAAATCAAAGAAGCCATAGCTAAAGGTCAAAGTTATCAAGTTAATCTTACTCAAGAACTACATTTACAATCAAATCTTAATGTATATGAGAGTTTTTTAAGCCTTTATCCTAAACAAAATACCCCCTATAAAGCTTATATGAAAAATGAATTTTTAGAATTGGCTTCATTTTCACCTGAACTTTTTTTTAAAATCAAAAATAAAAAAATCATCACAAAACCCATGAAAGGCACAATCAAACGCTCAAATAATCCAAAAGAAGATGAAAATCTAAAAAACTTTTTAAAATGCGATGAAAAAACTATTAGCGAAAATGTAATGATAGTTGATTTATTACGCAATGATATTTCAAAACTCATCAAAAAACATTCTTTAAAATGCAAACTTTTTAAGGTTAAAACCTACCCTACCTTACACCAACTCATTTCAAAAATAAGTGGGAAATTAAAACAAGAAAATGATTATTTTAAAATTTTCAAAGCCCTTTTTCCATGTGGATCTATCACGGGTGCACCCAAAATAGAAACTATTAAACTCATAGAAAATTTAGAGCAAAGAAAACGCGGGATTTATTGTGGAGCAATAGGTTTAATCCATAAAGATAAAGCAAAATTTAGCGTAGCCATACGCACTTTAGAGAAAAAAAATAATGATGATTTTTTAAGATATGGTGTAGGAAGCGGACTTGTGTGGGACTCACAAAAACAAGATGAATTTGAAGAATTAAAACTAAAAAGTAAAATTTTAAAACCTAACTTTTATTTATTTGAAACAATGTATTATAAAAATCATTCTATTTTATTTTTCAAAGAACATTTGACAAGAATTTTAAACTCAGCTAATTTTTTTGGCTTTGATACTCAAAGATTAAAACATGATTTTAAAAATATACTAGAGAGTAAAGATAAAAAATTCCATTTTAAATCTTTACAAAATTTTAACAATTTTGTTTTCAATCATCATCATTTTTTTACAAAAAGTAATTTTACTCAAAAATGCTCAAAGGCTATTAAATTAAAACTTTTTAAAAATGGCCTTTATGAGTTTGATTTTAGCAATATACAAGAAAATTCAAGCAAAAAACTACTCATAAGTAAAGACATCATAAAAGTAAATCTTTTAACACACCATAAAACTTCTCTGCGTAGTTTATATGAAGCAAATTCTTATCTATGGAAAGAAAATATTTGCTATGACATAGTTTTTTTTGATGAAAAAGGCATACTTTGTGAGGGTTCAAGAAGTAACATTATTATAAATTTAAATGATGAGTATTTTACCCCTTATGCTAAAAACTGCCTAAATGGTATTTATAGACAAACACTCTTAAAACACAAGCTCATCAAAGAAAAAGATATCACTAAAGATGAGCTTTTAAATGCTAAAGAAATTTATGCTATTAATTCTTTAAGAGGCTTAAAAAAGGTATTTTTGTGAAAGTTTTGATTATAGATAATTATGATTCTTTTACCTACACCATAGCCTTTTATTTAAAAGAATTAAACATTGCTTATAAAATTATTAAAAACGATAAATTCAAAAATCCAAAAAAGCTTAAAAAATATGATTTTACTCATCTTTTAATCTCCCCTGGACCAAATTCTCCAAAAGAATCAAAGTTAAGTTTAAAAGCTATAAAATATTTTAAAAAAGATAAAAAAATTCTTGGAATTTGTCTAGGACACCAATGTATAGCACATGTTTTTGGTGGTAAAATTTCTAAACTTCCAAACCCAACTCATGGTAAGGTAAAAACTATAAAATTTAAACCAAACCCACTTTTTAAAAATCTTAAACAAAATTTTAAAATTTGTTTATATCACTCTCTTTATGTTAATCATATAGGTGAAAAATGTGAAATTTTAGCCCATAGTGAAGATAATATCATCATGGCTTTAAAACATAAAAAATACGATATTTATGGAGTTCAATTCCACCCTGAAGCCATACTGAGTCAAAATGGCAAAAAGCTACTTAAAAACTTTCTTACTTTACAATAATCTAATATTTATATTTTTTTCATTTACTTTAAACTTAAATTTATGGGGGGGGGTATAATGCTTTTTTCAATTTAAATTTACAAGGAGTAATCAAATGAAACTTTCTTATTACACAAGTAAAGTTTTAATGGGAGTTAGCATTAGTGCTTTATTAAGCGGTGCTGCTTTAGCTCAAAATATTGACATACAATATACAGGTTTTGATCAAAATAATGCTAAGAATTATTTTAATGAAGAAACCAATGGAAATTTTACATTAAAAAATGAATACACCAATAATGATTTAACATTAAATATTAAAATATGGGATATTCCAAATGAATTATTAGAAAAAAACTCTCAATTATATGATAAAGCTGGTGTTAAAATTGACTTGGGAAATAACGATCTTACAATCAACAACATAGATATGCATTCTAACACTTCTACAGATGAAGATAAAGCTGCTTATATAGGAAATTTCAATATTAGTGCAAAAAATATTTATGCAAATGATATTATTTTTCAAGCATTACATAAAGAATCTGTTATCAATGGAAATATCTATTTACAGGGAAGTAAAGATGTTGATATAAAAAATATAGCTGGTGCTCATGATGATAGACGAGGTTCTACTATTTTAATAGGAAATGGTATAGCTGGAACAAGTGGCTCCTTAAGTATAAATGGAGATCTAAATGCAGATAAGACTGGTTTTGTTTATCAAAGTGATAATAGAAATCAAGTAGCTATAAAGGTTAATGGCAATGTTAATATCACAAATTCTATTTTTTCTGTGGGAACATCTAGCTTTAGCAATCTAAAATTAGATAACTTTACCTTTATACAAGCAGACAACTTCAATAAAAACATCATAGAAAATCAAATAACAGCTAGCCTTGGTAAAGATATTTATAGTGTTTTAGAAAATAAAGAAAAACTTGAAATAGATGAAACACTTGTGCATATATTAGATTTAAGTAAATTTGTTAATTACAACCTTTCTATTTCAAATGATGGAAAACATCTTTTAGTAAATGGAGGAGCCGATGATAATATAAACAATAACAAAATGATTTTAGAATCTGAAAAAGAATATTTATCTTATTTCAAAGAAAGACTAAAAGAAGAATTAGAAAGTGATAAATGTAATAATGATATAAAAAAATGTGAAAATATTTATAACGCACTTAATGAAATTAAAAATAAAATACAAAATATTAATGAAATTATAGCAAGCAATAGCAATGTTGGAAGTGGAGAAATCTCTAATGATGATTACATTAAAAACGATTCTAGTGTTTCAGCTTCTAACAAAGACTTTGTTTCTAAAATTTTAGATGGACTTATACTCGGTAAAGATTTAAATGCAATAGGTAGTATTAAATTTGATAAAGTCGGGGAACAAGTAGCAAATGATATAAAAGATTCAGCTAAATCTATCTCAAATGTAAATCAAGCCTCATCAGGTATAAACTCAACTATCAATGTATCAAATGATGTATCTATAGGTTCTCGTGTAGCTATGTTAAATAATCCTTATGGAAATTACGCTACAAAATTATCTCAAATAAGATTTGCTACTAATGATTATAGAGGAAATTATGTTGATAATTATAATAACAGCATTTGGGGTAATGTAATAGGCGGTGCAAACATCATAGATGGAGATAGTGGTGCTTTATATGGAGCCACTATAGGTATGGATAGAAAAGTCAATGATGATGTTATTATTGGTGCTTATTTTACTTATGCAAACGCTGAAATAAAAGATAATCTTTTAACCCAAAAATCAGATAATTTCCAATTTGGTGCTTATTCTAATATCCATATAAGTCCAAAGGTAGAAGTTAGTGTTAAGGCTTATGCTCAAATTTCTCCAACAGATCAAGATATTGTAAATAGAGGATTTAACACTACAAATAGTGCTGACTTTAATAGAAAATTCCTTGGTTTGAGTGCTAACATGGGATATATTTTTGATTTTAGTAATAATACCTTATTTATCAAACCTTTTGCCGGAGCAAACTACTACTATGCACATACCCCAAGCTATAAAGAAAATGGAATTGCAGGAAAAGATGTCAATAGCGCTAGTAATAATTCTATTTCTTTAGAACTCGGTGCTGAATTTAGAAAATATATGAGCGAAACATCATATTTATTTATCACTCCAAAAATAGAACAATATGTAATGAATAATGGAGATGATTATGTAGCAAGTTTAAATGGAGTAGCACTACCTAGCGTAAAAAGTGATGATAAGAAAAAAACTTATGGACAAATCATCATAGGTGGAAATGTAGATATTAGTGAGCAATTTAGCCTAAATGCAGGTATTGGAGCTAAACAAATACTAGCTGGTAAAACAGATGGTAAAAATGAAACTTATGTAAGTGGTCAAGTAGGTTTTAAATACAAATTCTAAAAAAATATTTTTTGAGAAACTCCTAAATGCTAGAGTTTTTCACTCTAGCATTTTAAAAACTCTCATATTCTTTAGCTATAAAAACTTCATCATCTTTTACAATTAATGGGCGTTTTATAAGCGTTGGATTTTGCAAAATCATCACTTTAATTTCATCTTGGTTTAAATTTTGAAGTTTTTCTTTATTTAACCCTAATTTTCTAGCACTCATACCCGCTGCATTTACAAGCTCTAAAACACTCCTTTTACTAAGCCAAAAATTTAAAGTTTCTTCATCTAGCTTTTTAATATCTAAAAATTCAAATTCAATTTGCTTAGAATTTAAATAATCCATGGCCTTTTTAACACTATTACAATTTTTAATACCATAAAATTTTAACATTTTCTTGCCTTTTTAACTAAGTCTGCTATGATAAATGCTAATTCTAAAGCTTGGTCAGCATTTAATCTTGGATCACATTGTGTTTCATAGCGTTTAGAAAGTTCTTCTTGAGTGATATTTAAAGAGCCTCCTACACATTCTGTTACATTTTGCCCTGTCATTTCCAAATGTACCCCACCAGGATACACTCCTTCACTCATAGCTATCTCAAAAAACGCACGCACTTCTTGAATAATTTTATCAAATTCTCTTGTTTTAAAATTACCTGATTTAACCGTATTTGCATGCATAGGATCTATGCTATAAAGTATATTAAACCCTTCTTGTTTTAACTCTTTAAATAATTTTGGCAAGGCATTTTCTATCTTATCACATCCCATACGGATGATGAAATTTAATCTTCCTGCTTCATTATGTGGATTTAAAATACTTACTAGCTTTTTTATCTCACCTAAATCATAATTAGCACTAAGCTTAACACCGAGTGGATTTTTTACTCCACTTAAAAAATGCACATGTGCTTCATCTGCTTTTCTAGTACGCTCGCCTATCCAAAGCATATGTGCTGAACAATCATAAATTTCCCCGCTTAAACTATCTACTCTAGTTAAAGCTTCCTCATAAGGCAAAAGCAAGGCTTCATGAGAAGTATAAAAGGCTGTTTGAGAAAGATTTGGGGTATCAGTGATACCACAAGCTTGCATAAAAGCTAAAGCTTGAGTGATTTTTTCACTAAGTTCATTATATTTTTTCCCAAGCTCTGCTTTTTTTAAAAAACCCAAATTCCACTTATGCACTACTCTTAAATCTGCTAAACCACCTCTTGAAAAAGCTCTTAATAAATTTAAAGTTGTAGCACTTTGATAATACGCTTCTAGCATTCTTTTAGGATCGGCTATTCTTGATTTTTCATTAAATTCAAAACCATTAATAATATCCCCACGATAACTTGGAAGTGTTACTCCATCTACTTCTTCAAAATCACTACTTCTTGGCTTTGCAAATTGTCCTGCAACACGCCCTACTTTAACAATAGGACAAGATCCTGCAAAAGTAAGTACTATGGCCATTTGAAGCATAACTTTAAACATATCTCTTATATTATCAGCACCAAAATTTACAAAACTCTCTGCACAATCTCCTCCTTGGAGTAAAAATGCTTGAGAATTTACAACCTTAGCAAGGGATTTTTTTAACTTATCTACCTCACCTGCAAAAACAAGTGGTGGTAATTTTTCTAATTTTTTAACAACATCTTGTAATTCATTTTCATCAGGATATTGCGGCTGTTGCTGAATTTTATAATTTTTCCAAGAATCTTTAGTCCATTTCATAGCTTAACTTCCTAATTTTAAGTAAGCTAAAATTATACAAAATGAGACTTAAATTAAGATTTCAAAACACTCTCAACGCGTTCAAGGCTATCTTGTTTATATAGAGTTAAACGCACTATAGAATCTTCTAGTGCTAAAAGATTATGAATTTCATTAGCTTTTAAACTAATGCTATCTAAAGATTTAAGTAGAATTTGCTGATTTAAAACTCCAAAATCAATAGTGCCTTTTAATACTTGTATAGTAATATCAAAAGGTGCTTTATGATCTTTCATAAAGCTATCCTTTGACATATTTATGCATATTTCCTTAGCATAAGCATTTTCTATTTTTTTAGATATATTTATGCCATTTTCAATTTCTTGTTCCCAAGAAATTACTTCATGCATTTGAGTTCTAAATTTCATTTTATTTTTTAAGTTCTTTAATACGAGCAGCCTTACCTCTTCTATCTCTTAAATAGAATAATCTAGCACGGCGTACACGACCTCTTCTTAATACTGTAATACTTTCTAAACTTTCACTATAAATAGGGAAAATTCTTTCAACACCTACATTATTAGCGCCTATTTTACGCACAATGAAAGTTTCATCTACACCATTTCCTCTACGCGCTATACAAATACCTTCAAAATTTTGAATTCTTGTTTTATCGCCTTCTTTAATGCGAATAGCAAGTCTTAAAGTATCTCCAGCACGAAATTCTGGAACATTTTTACCTTCAATTTGTTTTTGCTCAAATTGCTCAATGTATTTATTTTTCATAACGATATTCCTTAAAATTTGCGTTCATGCTTTTGATACAAATCAGGACGAAAATATTTCGTTTTGCAAGACGCCAAAGTAGTTTTTAAAGCTGTAATTTTAGCGTGATTTCCCTTTAAAAACTCTGAAGGAACATAAAATTTTTTATTTTCCTTTTCAAAAACAAATGGCTTAGAAAATGATGGTGCTTCTAATAAATCATTTTCAAAACTTTCTTCACTTAAACTTTCACTATTTCCAAGAACATCTTGAATATTTCTACTAATAGCATCACACATCACCAAAGATGCTAACTCTCCACCTGTAAGTATAAAATCTCCTATAGAAAACACTTCATTAGCAAATTCTTCCACAATACGCTCATCTAAACCCTCATATCTACTACATACAAAACAAATATGCTCTTTGATGCTTAATCTTTTAGCATCTATTTGCTTAAAAGTTTTAGCACATGGCAAAAGAAAAATAAAATGCGTATTTTTATCTTGGCTTTTAATATGCGTTAAACAATCATATAAAGGCTGAGCTTGTAATAAAAGTCCCGCACCACCGCCTATTTTATAATCATCTACTTTTAGATGTTTATTTGTAGTAAAATTTCTAGGATTAACAAAATCAAATTCTAAAATTCCTTTTTCTTTTGCCCTTGCCAAAATAGAAGTTTTAAAATAAGGCTCAATAAGCTCTGGGAATAAACTTACAAAAGTATATTTCATGAATTTTCTAAAATATCTAAAGCAGATTGTGTGAATATTTTTTTATTTTCTATATCAACTTTTTGAATATATTTATCAACATAAGGAATATAAAAGTTTTTAACCTTTGTCTGTAGTTTTTCATCGCATTTTATACAGAATAAAAATCCAGCTCCATTTTCTAAAATATCTTCAACTATACCTAATTTTTGTTCATTTTCAAAAATTTCACAGCCTATAATATCAAAATAAAAATACTCATCTTTTTTTAACTTACAAGTTTCTTTTGTAGTTTTTATGCTTTGAAATAGTGTAATATTAGTTAGTTTTTTTGCAGATTCTAAATTCTCAAAATCTTCAAATAAAACCAAAGATCTTGTTTTATCGAAAGCTTTTATGGTGTAAATTTTTTGATTACCATCAAAAAATTTAGCACCTGCTTTAAACTGCTCATAAAAATCACTTAAATTATGTAATTTTACATAACCTTTCAAACCAACACTTTTCCCAAGTTTAGCAACTTGGACCAAATCATTCTTCAATAGCTTTTACCGTTATACGATATGAAGTTGCATCTTTAACTTTATAAGCCATAATAACTGTTTTTATTGCGTTGATTAATTTCCCGTTTTTTCCGATCAACTTACCAGTATCAGTTGGATCAACATAAATGATAATTTCAGCAAAATTGTTTTCTAAATTTTGTTTTTGTATATCAACTTTTTCAGGAAAATCAACAATTAATTTTGCGTATTCTCTTAAAAAATTTTCAACCATTTTTATTTGCTTGTAATAGCTGCTACTCTATCGCTTAATTTAGCACCTACGCTCTTCCAATAAGCTAAACGCTCAGCATCAAATTTTACTACTTCAGGTTCAACCATAGGATTATAATATCCAATGCTTTCTATCCAACTACCATCGCGTCTTTTTCTACTATCAGTTACAACTATACGATAAAATGGTCTTTTTTTGCGTCCCATTTTTGTAAGTCTGATTACTGTCATTTTAATACTCCTAAAAAAATTAAAATTTTGTTATAGATATTTTAACTCATATATCCATAAAAAAGCTTTAATTATTGCGGTCTTTTAGCTTGCTGCAACATATTCATAAAATTTTCCATTCCTTTTTTATTTGAAAATTTTTTTGCCAACTTAGCTGCATTACTAAATTGTTTTAAAAAGCGATTTACTTCCATTTGAGATAAACCAGCACCCTCTGCAATACGACGCTTTCTTGCGTTGTTTAACAAATCAGGATTTTCTCTTTCTTTTGGCGTCATTGATGAAATCATTGCTTTAATATGAATAATTTCTTTAGAATTATCCAAATCAATATCTTTAATATTTGCTGCCATAGATGATAAACCAGGTATCATACCAATGATTGATTTCATACTACCAAGTTTTTTAACACTTTCCATTTGATTTAAAAAGTCATTGAAATTAAATTCACCTTTTTTGATTTTTTTATTAAGTTTTTTTGCTTCTTTTTCATCTATAATAGCGGCAGTTTTTTCAGCCAAAGTCGCCAAATCACCCTCACCCATGATACGATTAACAATCCTATCAGGGATAAATACTTCTAAATCAGCTACTTTCTCACCAACACCAATAAATCTTAAAGGCACACCAATTTGTTTAGCTATACCTAGAGCAACACCACCTTTAGTATCTGCATCAAATTTACTTAAAATAACCCCAGTGATTTCTAAAGCTTCATTAAAGCTACTTGCTGTTTTAACTCCATCTTGACCACTCATAGCATCAGCTACATAAAATACTTCATCAGGATTTAAAATAGCTTTTACTTCTTTAAGCTCATTCATCAAAGCTATATCAATTGCCAGACGACCGGCAGTATCTACAAGCAAAACATCATACATAGAATTTTTTGCTTTTTCCAAAGCTTGTTTAGCTACATTTAAAGGATTGCTTTCATTTTCTATAAAAAATAAATCAAGCTCATTAGCTTGAGTGAGTTGTCTTAATTGCTCTACCGCAGCTAATCTTTGCAAATCACATGCAGCAATTAATACTTTTTTATTTCTTAGTTTTAAGTAATTAGCAATTTTTACCGTAGTAGTAGTTTTACCACCACCTTGCAAACCGCACATCAAAACAACCGTAGGTGGCTTACTAGCAAATACAAAACCTTGATTTTTACCTTTAACACTAAGAATTTCTTCTAAATTTTTCTTAATTGAGTCTAAAAATTGCTTTTGGCCTATGCCATTAGTTTTTACATCATTTTCTACCAAAGTGAGTAATTCTTTCGTAACTTTATGATGTACATCTGCTTTTAAAAGGGCTTTTTTTAAAGTGTCAAGAGCATTTTTTAAAGCTTTTTCATCATCAACAAAACGAAGTTTATTAACCGCGGATTTAAATGACTCACTAACTATTTCAAACACTTTATTTTCCCTTTATTAAAATTTTAAAAAGCTAAATTATAAACCCTTTTAGCTTTAAACGCCTTTAAAAATTTAAATTTTTTATTTCAAAACCATAAGCATTAAAACTCTCATCAAGTAAAGCTTTAAATTGATAATCAAAAATATGCGTTTCATAAGAATGCAAATACATTCTAGAAGAGCTATTTTTTACATATTTTTCATCGCCAATAATACCATGTTTTATATGATTTAAATGCACTCTGATTTGATGTGTTCTACCTGTTTTAATGACTGCTTTTATTAAAGTTTTTTTTGCATTTACCATTAAAGGTATAACCTGAGTATGAGCTTCTAAGCCAAATTTATCGATTTTACTAAAAGCTCCGGATTTATTTTTTATAGTAGTTATTTTTTCACAAATTTCAAGTTCTTCAGCAATTACTCCATCGACAATAGCTAAATAGCTTTTATAAACATTTTGTTTTTTATACTCTTGAATGCATTTTAGTCTAAATTCCTCATCTTTGCTTAAAAGCAAAACTCCACTTGTTTCTTTATCAAGCCTGTTAATTAATTTAGCATTATAAACACCTTCTAAATTCTCGCTAATTTCCCCATAAGGCTTATTTAAGGCTATGATTTTATCATCTTCAAAAAGTATTTTTGCTTTTTTTATTTTTTGTACGACAAATCTTGTTTTTGAGCTCATCAAAGCTCTAGCTATAACAACCTTTTTTCCCATAGCAAAAACACAACCTTTATCAATCAAATCCTTTGCTGCATTATTAGAAATTTTTTCTTGCAGTGCAAGCAATTTATAAGCTTTTTCTTGCATCTAAACCTTCTTTTATACTTAATATAACTTCATTTAAATCATTTTGCTCTTTGACTCGTGCTTGTGATAATTTTTGCTTTAAAAAATCATTTATATCTTTTACACTCTCACAAATATACAAATCATCAACTTCTTGATATAAACTTTCTTGATTAAAATAATATTTCCCCGAGATAATAACATTATTCCATCTAGCCGCTTCTATAGGATTATGCCCACCTATATTATTTACAAAAGAGCCACACAAAAAAACCACATCACTAATCTTATAAAAACTTTCTAGCTCACCCAAAGCATCTAGCAATAAACACTTAGTCTTAAAAAAATTTGCAAAATCATTTTCGCTTAAAGTAAAGTCTGAAAATTTTTGCATATTATAATAATTTTTTTGACAAAAATCTTTTAAAATCCCCTCAACCTCGCCAAAACGCTCCGGATGTCTTGGAGCGATAATTAATCTATCGTTTTCTTCTAGTTTAATCTCATTAAGCAATAATCGTTCTTCATTTTCATGCGTACTAGCAAATATAATAACCCTAGCCTTAGGTTTTGAATAATTTTTCACTTGTTCTTGTTTTATATATGCTTTGATATTTTTATATGCTACAACATTTTTAGCACCCAAGCATTCTAATCTTTCTTTGTCTTTTTGACTTTGTGCAAACACAACATCAATATATTTAAAAATTAAACGATAAAAAAAGCTAAAACGCTTGTAGTTTTTTAAAGATCTATCGCTAATCCTAGCATTTAATAAAATAACTTTTGCATTATAAAATTTAGCCATCAATACAAGCATAAGCCAAAGCTCTGCTTCAAAAATAATCAAAACTTTGCAAGGTTTCATCCAAAATGGTATAAAAATTTCAAATGGTAAAAAATTTACTTTTTTAGAATGTCTTAAAGCTTCATTAAATCCAGTTTGCGTGATAGTTGAAATTTTACAAGTTGGAAAAAGTTTTATTAAGGGAACAATGCTTTTAATCTCCCCAAAGGAGCAAGCATGAAAATATATATCTCCTTGTTCTTGTTTTAAGTTTTTGTAAAGAAAAAATCTAGATTTTAGAGATACTTTATATTTTTCTTTACAAAAACTTAAAATCAACAAAAAAGGAACTGCGATTACATATATAATCACAGCAAAAATGTAATAAAAAAAAATCAATTTTGATTTTCTTCTTTTTCTTTATATAAAATTCTTCCGCAATGCGGACAAGTTACGATTTCATCACCTTTTAAAACTGCTAAATAAGTTTTATCATAAATTCTCATAAAACAGCCATAACAAGCATGTTTTTTCACAGGAACTACAGCACTATTTCCCGCCCATTTTCTAATTTTCTCATAAAAAGTTAAAACTTTTTGATTTATTTCGCCAACCAGCTTTACTTTTTTATCATAAATCTCTAATCTTTCTTTTTCAATATCAACTAATACAACTTTTGTTTGAGCATCTATTTGATCCACTTCATTTTCAAGTTCAGTTCTCTTAGTTTGCAATTCTTGTATAAATTTTTCTTTGTTTTCTAAAATTTTATCTAATCTTTCTATCTCTTCATTTGCTGCATCAAGTTGCTCTTTAGCTATATCTTCTTCGATTTTTAAAGCATTTGCTTCTTTTTCAGTTTTCACTGCAGCACTTTTTTTGGCTATTTCTTTAATTTTCACACCAAATTCTGCAATATGGTTATTGTTTTGTATTTTTTGATTTTCTATATCTTTAATATCTTTTTCAAAACCTGCAATTTCTTCTTCAGTTTTATCAAGCAAATTACGCTTTTCTTTTAAATCCTTTGTAGCTTCTTCTACTTTATTTGCAAAACCATCTAACTCTTTATCAATTTGCGATAAAGCTATAAGTTGTTCTAAATATTTATTCATTGATTTTTTCCTTAAAAATATTGAAATGGATTTTTTGAAACTGATATTATAACTTCTAAATGAAATTTTTGCAAATCTTTTGCTAAAATTTCACCAAAGTATGACTCACTTTCATAGTGACCTATATCAATCAAATTGAGTTTATTATGATAACTTTCTAAGGCCTGATGATACTTAAAATCCCCACTTAAAAAACAATCTGCTTTTACACTAGAAATCAAATCTCCACCACTGCCTGTACATATTGCTAAAGTTTTTATTTTTTCTTGATGAGCATTAACAACCCTAATATGATTAAGCTTTAAACACTTTTTAACATGATCAACTAATGTATCTAATTGAAAATCTACATCACAATAGATCAAAAATTCATTTTGTTCTTTGATCTTAAAACCCAAAATTTCGCTAGTAAAATAAGTATTTAAATGACTTAAATCAAAATTTGTATGCATAGCAATCAAGGCTATATTTTTTTGTATCATTTTTGTAAGAAGATTTTGCGGATAAAGCACTCCACTTAAATTCTTCAAACCTTTAAAAATTAAAGGATGATGAACTATAAAAAGTGAATTTTCGCTTGCATTTTCAATTAAATGCATATCTACATCAAGCGCAAGATAAATCTTATTTATGTCTTGATCGAAATTTCCAAGCAATAAACCACTATTGTCCCATGAACTTTGCGTATTAAATGGACTAATAGTATCTAAATAATCATAAATTTCTTTAATTTTCATCTAAACTTTCTTTATATACTAAAGCACAATTTTTAGATAATTCTCTAATTTTAAGCATAAAATCTTGTCTTTGAGTTACTGAAATAGCTCCTCTTGCATCAAGCAAGTTAAAAGTATGTGCTGCTAACATACAATAATCATATGCCGGTAAAGCAAGTTTTGCATCTAATGCATTTTTACACTCATTGTAAGCATTTTCAAATTGTACATTTAAAGTTTTTACATCACTTACTTCAAAATTATATTTACTAAATTCAAACTCACCTTGCTTATGAACATCTTTATAGGTAATTTTTTCGCCGTTAAATTCATTCCAAACTATGTCATATACATTATCTACATCTTGTAAATACATTGCAAGTCTTTCCAAGCCATAAGTAATTTCAGCACTAACTAAATCTACGCTTATACCACCAACTTGTTGAAAATAAGTAAATTGTGTAACTTCCATACCATCAAGCCAAACTTCCCAGCCCAAACCCCAAGCACCTAAACTTGGACTTTCCCAATTATCTTCAACAAAACGAATATCATGTGATTTCAAATCAAAGCCTAAATTTTCTAAACTTTTTAAATATAATTCTTGGATATTATCAGGACTTGGTTTAATTAAAACTTGAAATTGATAATAAGCACCCAACCTATTAGGATTTTCACCATATCTTCCATCAGTTGGTCTTCTACTTGGTGCTACATAAGCAGCCGCCCAAGGTTTTTTACCTAAACTTCTTAAAAAAGTTGCCGGGTGAAATGTCCCTGCACCTGCTGGAAAATCATAAGGTTGCATAATAGCACAACCTTGCTTTTGCCAAAATTCTTGTAAATTTAAAATCATTTGAGAAAAAGTCATTTTTCTTCCTTTAATTCTTCAGACTTCTCAGGCGAATTTGCATATAATTCCACTGTTTTATTCCACATCATTTTATATTTTCTTTTTAGAAATTCAACTTCATTACGCGCATATTTAAGTTGCTCGTTAAGATTTTCTATAGTTTTTCTATCCTCATCATAAAGCTCTTGCATAGAATAAAGAGCATCTTTTAAAAATTTATTTTCACCCTTTAAAGCTTCTAAGGTTTCATCCTTAGCATCAAGAACTTTTTCATGTAAATTTAAAATAGTCCCTATAGTTTTTTCTACAAAACTTTCTCCTGCCAAGGTCATAGAATTTACCATAGCAGGTTGCTTTGAACTTGAAGGAACTACGCTAAAAGTACCTTGATTAGCTTCTATATAAATTTTACCTTCTTCTTCTTTGAAATTTAAAGCACCATTTGCCATCATTCCTTTTACAACATCTTCGGATAAATGAACTAACTGACAAAATTCTTTTAATTCCAAGTAAGTTTGCATATACGCTCCTTAAAGAAAAACTTCAATTGTATTAGAATCTTGGATTAATTTTTCTTGTTGTTTTTGTCTATCTTCTAATAATTTTTGCGCTAAAGACTCATCTTCTATTGCTAAAATTTGCACTGCCAAATAAGCTGCATTAATAGCCCCTGCTTTACCTATAGCCACAGTTGCTACAGGAATTCCACTTGGCATTTGCACAGTAGAAAATAAAGAATCCATACTAGCTAAATTACTTCCTGGCATAGGTATACCTAAAACAGGTTTTGTTGTATGTGCTGCAACAGCTCCTGCTAAATGAGCTGCCATACCCGCTGCAGCAATAAATACTTTTGCACCTTTTTCTTCAGCATTTTTGATGTATTCTTGGGTTCTTTGAGGACTTCTATGAGCTGAAGTGATCAAGACTTCATATTTTACATCAAATTTTTCCAAAATTCCTAAAGCTTCTTTTACTATATCATAATCACTCTTACTTCCCATCAATATGGAAACAAATTTCATTCAACACTCCTTCTTAAAAAGCTAAATTCTGGAAGTTTAAATGGCAAAGTAATTTCATTTTCATTACCACTATGAATTTCACTAAATTCTTTATTGTTTTTTGCTAATAATTGTTTAAACACTATGAATTTTTTTCCTTCATTTTCATATACTAAACCTAGTTTATTTTCCCCTAATTCTATATTAGAATCAACCGGAGCTAGAATTTCATATTCTTTGTTTAATTCTATCCTACCCTTACATTTAAAAAATTCACCATCTTCGCTAATAGCATGCACTTGATGGGTTCCTTCTTCTATACTTGTATTATGATTTATTGAATCGGTTTTTTCATAAGCTCTTGAAACTAAATATCCATCTGTAAAACCTCTGTGTTTTAAAGTATGAATTTCTTTTTCATACTTAGCCGCATCAAAAGTATTTTGCAATACATCTTGCACTGCCATTTTATAAGTTCTTGTAGTCAAAGCTACATAATACTCACTTTTCGTTCTTCCTTCTATTTTAAAAGCATGAATGCAATCTTCTTGCATAATTTTTTGAATATACGAGCTTAAATTTAAATCTTTAGAATTAAACACATGCGTGCCATTCTCATCTTCTTCAAGTCTAAAAAGTGTATTAGTTTCTGGGTTCTTTGCATAAAGTTCATAGTTAAATCTACAATCATTTGCGCATGATCCACGATTACTCATGCGTCCACTTTGCACTGAGCTTATCAAACATCTGCCAGAATACGCAAAACACATAGAACCATGGACAAAACTTTCAAGTTCTATGTCACAATTATTTTTCAAATCTTTTGCATCTTTTAAACCAAGTTCCCTTGCTATAACAACACGCTTAGCTCCCATATCTTTATAAACTTGAGCGTCTAAGTAATTTAAAATATTAGCTTGAGTTGATACATGAAGATTGATTTCAGGTGCAAGCTCTTTAACCAAACGCATAGCACCCACAGAAGCTACTATAAAAGCATCAGGTTTCATTTCTTTTAGTTTTAAAATATGCCTTTTCAAACCTTCAATTTGTGAGCTAAAATGAAATCCATTAATCGTTACATAAATTTTTTTTCCTTTTGCATGCGTGTACTCAATAGCTTCTTTAAAAGTTTCATAATTAAAATCTCTAGCAGTTCTTGCTCTTAATGAAAAATTACTCACTCCTGCATAAACAGCATCAGCTCCATAAGCTAAAGCTATTTTTAATTTTGTAAAATTACCTGCAGGAGCTACTATTTCAGGAATAATCATTTTTTTCCTAAACTTGCGATTAATGCCTCAATATCATCATTACTTACAACATCTGCAGTTGTATCTCCTTCGATATGCACAGCAGATCCCACGCGTTTTTCATCATCAATTTTACCTTCAAACAAACTACTCATATATCTACTTAAAGCTCTCATAACATTAATAACACGCTCAATTTTTTGACGATGAATATCTTGATATTGCATAGCATCCATTGCCATCATAACTTCATCTTGTCCAGTTTGCAAACAACCTGTAATCTCATCTATGATATTTTTAGCATTGTTATTTATTTCAATAGCTTCTTTAAAGCTTACCACATTAGGAAATTTTGCATTTAATTTTTCAAAAATTTCTATATTTTTATTTAAAGCATCACTGATTACACAAAGATCACTCTCAGAATTTGCAAAAAAGTCGTTAATAGCTTCTAATTTTTCCATCATCTCTGTGGCTTTTATTTCACTATCTCTTGTAACATCATCAAGTTGATGTACAACTTTATGTTCTTTACTAGGTGGCGGTGGTGGCCAAGCCATATCCGCTCTTGCTTTATAATCACCATTAATCATATCATTAACAATTTGCTTATTTTTTTCCTCATCTTCATAATCTGTATCTGGTTTTTCTTCTGTTTCTTCTACAGAATCAAGATCTAAGTCTTCAGTGCCATTCATTAAAGCATCTAATTCTTCTTGAGTCATTGTTACACCTTTTTTAATAAAAAAACTAATGCGAGATTATATTACAAAAAAATATAAATCAACATTAATTTTACCAATTAATTATTTTTTTACGCAAAATAATCTTTTTTTTAATTTGATTATAAAAAAAATATTAATTTAAACTTAATTTAAAAAAAATATACTACAATCTATAAAATAAATTAAAAAACCCAAAAAATAAAAAGGAGAAAAAAATGGGTAAATTTGTAAATAACATTGATGAGTTTTTTAGTTATTGTCAAGAACATGAAGTTTTATTTGTTGATTTTAGATTTACTGATATGATAGGCACTTGGCATCACATCACTTATAATATAAAAGCAATTGATGATAAAACCTTTGAAAACGGAATTCCTTTTGACGCAAGCTCTTTGCATGGTTGGCAGCCTATAGAAAAATCAGATATGATTTTAAAACCTGATGTGGAAAGTGCGTTTTTAGATCCTTTTACAGCTGATCCTACTATCATAGTAATTTGCGATGTATATGATATTTACAAAGATCAAATGTATGAAAAATGTCCAAGAAGTATTGCTAAAAAAGCAATGCAACACTTAAACACAAGCAATATCGCTGATACTGCTTATTTTGGTCCTGAAAATGAATTTTTTATTTTTGATAATGTAAAAATAGTTGATTCTTCTCACTGTGCAAAATATGAAGTAGATACTGAAGAAGGTGAATGGAATGATAATAAAGATTTTACAGATAGTTACAATAGTGGACATCGCCCAAGAAATAAAGGTGGATATTTTCCTGTAAGTCCTATTGATTCTAGTGTGGATATTAGAGCTGAAATGGTACAAGTTTTAGAAAGAGTTGGTTTAAAAACTTTCGTACATCATCATGAAGTAGCACAAGGACAAGCTGAAATTGGTGTAGAATTTGGAAATTTAGTTGAAGCTGCTGATAATGTACAAATTTATAAATATGTAGTTAAAATGGTAGCACATTTAAATGGAAAAACAGCGACCTTTATGCCAAAACCACTCTATGGAGATAATGGAAGTGGTATGCATGTGCATATGAGCCTTTGGAAAGATGGAGTAAATTTATTTTATGATAAAGAAGGATATGGAAAATTAAGTGAATATGCGATTAATTACATCGGTGGAATTTTAGCTAATGCAAGAAGTGTTGCTGCATTTACCAATCCTAGTTCAAATTCTTATAAAAGAATAGTTCCAGGTTTTGAAGCACCTTGCATACTAACTTATTCTTGCCAAAATCGCTCTGCAAGTTGTCGCGTGCCTTATGGTATTAATGAAAAAAGCGCAAGAGTTGAAATAAGATTTCCTGATAGCACTTCCAATCCTTACCTAGCTTTTACAAGCTTGCTTATGGCAGGACTTGATGGTATTAAAAATAAAACCATACCGGTAGGTCCTATGGATGAAAATTTATTTGCACTAACCCTAGATGAGATTAGAGAAAAAGGTATAGAGCAATTACCTCACACTTTAAGAGGATCTTTGGAAGCACTCATTAGAAAAAATGCCTTCTTAAAGCCTGTTATGAGTGATGTATTTATTGATGATTATCAACATATGAAATTTGAAACCCAAGTATGGCCTGTAGAAGCTAGACCAACTGCATATGAGTTTAAAACTTGCTATTCATGCTAATCTTGATGCTTTTTAGCATCAAGATTAAAATACTATTGTTTTATTATCATATATAAAAATCCTATCATCAAACACTAAATCCAAGGCCTTAGAAAAAACATTTTTTTCTACATTACGCCCTGCTTGTTGCATAGCTTGCCAAGAATATTCATGAGTAACCGGTATAACATCTTGGGTAATAATTGGCCCCTCATCTAAATTATTATTTACAAAATGTGCTGTTGCACCTATAATCTTTACCCCTCTTTCATAAGCTTGCTTATAAGGATTAGCTCCTATAAATGCAGGTAAAAAAGAATGATGGATATTAATAATCTTCCCCTCAAAATTCTCTACAAAAGATGGAGATAATATTCTCATATATTTTGCTAAAACAATATAATCAAACTCATATTGTTTTAAACACTCTAGTAGTTTTTTTTCATGCTCTTGTCTGCTTAAATCCTGTGCTAAAATAGTATGAAAAGGTATGTTAAATTTATCCACTAAAGGTTTTAATACATCATAATTTGCAATAACTGCCTTAATATTTGCATTAAATTCTCCACTAAATTGACGGATAAGTAACTCACCTAAACAATGAGTTTCTTTAGTAGCTAAAACAATAATATCTTTTTTTCTTTTTGAGGTAATTTCAATTTGTGCATTATCAGGAAGCATAGCTTCAAGCGTTCCTTTAAAAGCTTTTATATCAAGCTCACCTTCTAAATGCGCCCTAAAGAAAAAACGATTTTCTCCAACAAATTCATCATTTTTTATAATATTGATTCTATATTTAAAAATAACATCTGAAATTCTATAAATCAATCCTTTTTCATCGCTGCATGAAATTTTTAAAATATACTCATTCATTTTTACTCCTTTATATAGTTTTTTAATTCTTGTAATTTTCTTTTTTCAAGTTCAATTCCAAGTTCTTTCCCACTAAATCCTTCCTTTAGTAAGTCATTGGCGCTAATTTTACTTTCAAAAGCATGATGGTATAAATTTATTTTTTTTGCTTGTGTTATACGCTCATTATTCCAAAGCCCAAGCCATTTGCAAAGTGGTATTTTTAAAGCAATTTTAGCTAAATTAAAATCATCAATTTTACCTAAAATAAATTCTTGTTCACATTTTTTTAAAAGCTCTTTTTTTAATTTTGTTTTTTTAAAAAATTCCTCTTTACTTATATGAAAAAAATTCAAATACAAATACAAAAACAAAGCCTCATCACAAATTAACTTTTGGCTATACTCTAAAAGTCTCTCAAATTCTTTATTACAACTTTGATAAAAAAAGATTTTTTCTTCTAAATTTAAAATTTTAAAATACTCATAAGCTTTATTTAGTCTTGAAGTTTTAAAAATTTTATAAAGTTCATTATTAATACGCTCTTTAGATAAATCGCTTATATCCATAGTTTGCATTAATTTTAAACTTTCTTTTGCAATTGTTAAATCAAACCTACATGCAAAAGAAATTCCACGAAGTACTCTTAAACTATCTTCAATAAAACTTTTATCATCAATATGTCTTATAATCTTTGCTTGCAAATCTTGCAAACCATTAAAAAAATCCAAAAATTCAAAATCAAAAATATTTACCATCAATGCATTAATGGTAAAATCTCTTCTTCTTGCTCCTTCTTGCTCATTATTACAAACTTTAACTTCAAAACCTCTATGGCCTGTAGAAATTTTATTTTCATAGCGTGCTAGAGCTAAATCAAATTTTTTATATTTATACACAAAAAAACTTCTTCCTACTCCATTTGCACCAAGTTTTTGCATAAGCTCATCAAAAAGTATAGGCTCAATATCATAAATTTCTATATCATAATCATCACTAGATAAATCTAAAAAAGAATTCCTTACACAACCACCTACTAAATAAACCCTTTGTGTGTAAGGCTTAAGTACATTTTTAATTCTTAAAAAATCTTGGTCATTTTTTAAGTCTATCTTCAATCTTTGCAAGTAAAAACTCTAAAAAAGTAATGGTCATATCTAGTCTTTTTTCCATATGCTCATCTTTGGTATTTTTTAATCCTTCAAATAAAACCAAAATACGCTCTCTAAGATTTTTCAAGAAAAATTCTTCATTATTTATAATGCTTTCTTCTTTTTCTTCTAAAGCTTCAACCTTAATAGCGACATTTTGTTTATCATCTTTTACTTTTACTTCTAAATCATCTAGTTCTTGGATTAGCTCTTGTGTAACCTTACTAATTTCTTCTTTGATTTTTTTCTCTTGAGTATTAACATTTTTTTCTTGAGTAATTTCTTCTACCATAGGGGCAAATTCATCGTTTTTATTTTTTTTATTATCTAACTCTGAATTAACTTCACTAATAGCCATTTTTGCTAAATCTTCTATATTCATAGTTTTATCAACCACCTTTTAAATTCATTAATTTCTTCTTCACTTTTCATATTGACAAAAAAATCAAGCATATCATAATTTAAATCTTCATGATTAGAACGCAAGCCACTCAAACGCCTTATAGCATCAATGGCATTTTTATTTTGTGGATCTTGTTTTAATATATTTTTATAAATCTCCAAAGCCTCATCTTTTAAGCCTTGTGCTTCATAAATAGAAGCCTCTGTTACTGTATATCGCATTATTAACTCACAAAAATAAAATCCTAAAATTCTAACAAAAAAGGCTTTAATTTATTTTTAATTTTCACTTAATCACAGGAGCCTTATATGCCAAAAATACAAAAATGTTAAGTATTATAGCTACTATAATAAGCATAATAAAGCCTGAAGTGAAATTTCTAAAATTATCATGAAGCATACCTATAATCCAAGGTGATTGAGCAGCTATTAAATACCCTATACCTTGTGACATAGCAGAAAGTTTAGCCGCTATGATAGAATTTGAGCTTTTGATAGCAATAAATAATAGCGAAATTGTAAAAACTCCACTAGAAGCAAAACCTAAAAAAATAGCCGCTAAAAACAAAATCGCTTTTACTTTAAAAAGAAAAATCATCATAAAACTTAAAAAATACAAAAACCCTAACATCACTATAGCAAAACTTTTAGCACGAGATCTAAGCTTTCCTAAAATGATAGGTAGTAAAAATGCCACAGGCATTCCTATGATTTGAGATAATAATAAAGCATTAGAACCAAAGTCAATTCCAAAGCCCTTTTCACTAATCATCACACTAAGCCATGCAAAAAGACTATAAGATAAAAAACTTTGTAATCCCATTACAATAGTAACTTTCCAGGCTGTTAAGTTTAAAAAGATATTCACTTTATTAATATTTTTCTTTTTAGGGCGTAATAATCTTTTATTTTTCAAATGTGGAAAATAAAAAATCAAAGCAATTAAAGCCAATATAGCCCAAAAAAACATAGCTTGAGGTACATCAAAAAATTTAAGCAAAGGAAGCGATAAGGCCACGCCAGCAATTGAAGATAAGCCTATAATTGATCCATATAAACCCATTATCTTATAAGTATTTTTAGAAAATTTTTCTTTTACAAAAGAAGGTAATAAAACATTAGCTATTGCAATGCCTGCTCCTATCAAAAAAACCCCAGAAAATAAACCTATAGTTCCTCCATAACTTCTAATAACTTCTCCAAAGACAATCAAAATTAAGGCAAAAAACAAAGCTTTAATTTGTGAAAAATACGCTACAAAAAACGATATAAGACCAAAAGCTATTAAAGGTAAGGTTGTTAGCATACCTGCTAAAGTAGAATTAATATTGTAATATTCTTGAATATGTTCTATCATAGGACCTATGGAAGTTATAGGTGCTCTTAAATTTAAAGCAAGAGTAATCACAACTAAAATATTAATCCAAAAGAATTTTTTATATGAAATTTGTGTGTACATGATTATTTTTGATTTAATATATTTTCAAGATATCTTTGTTTATCAGAATCGGTGTTTTTTTGCACTACTTGTTTTTTTTCTTTTACAACTTCATTCTCTTTGGAAAAATAAAAGTGATCAATGATAAAAATAGAAGAAATAATCACAATTAAAGGAATTAAAAAAATCATAATCAATACTTTCTAAAAACATTACCATAGTATTCTAAATTATCTTTTTTTAAATTTTCATCAAAAGTATTTGCCTCAAAATTTGCTTTTAAAATTTTTTCTCTTTCTTCATCCAAATCTTGATACGAAAATACCATATTAATACTTATCACCCCATCAAGCTGTTCTAATTGTCTATATGCTTTTAACTCATCATCTAAATTTTCACTTTCTATTACCACTATAATTTTTTTTTCTTGAGCTAATTCCACACTACAACATGGTGTTTGTTGAATTTGTTCTTTAAGTTTTTCTAATTTTTCCTCTTTAGTTAAAATCAATACACTAGAAAGATTCATCTATACTCCAAAATATAATTTTATCTTCATAACCAGCACTAATAAATTCATACTCGTTTAAAAATATAAGATATTCTAGCAAAAAATCTTTATTTTGGAATTTTTTTATTGTTTTTAAATTTTTAGTATCTATAAGCTCTATAATATTTTTTTCATTATCTCCAAAAACCGCTATAGAACCACTTTTATTTAGACTACAAGCATATATTAAAAAGTCTCTTTCTATGCTTTTTTCTTGATCATTTCGCACTATGCCTAATTTTCTATCAGTGCTACAACTTGTAATAATTGCATTTTTAAAATCAAGTTGATAAATATTATCTTTATGAAGATTTTTATAACTTTTTATTTTTTGCCACTTTTTCACATCAAAAAGTACTATTTCACCACTTTCAAAACCTGCTACTAATTGAGTTTTTGCCTCATTTAAAACCACATCACTTAAACTTGAGTTAGAGAAAGTAAAATTTTTTATAATATTTTTTGTTTTTAAATCAAAAAGCTCTATATTAGAACCTAGCAAGGCTAATAAAATAGTATCATCATCTAAAAACAAAGCTTTTTTTACTCCATCACTTAAAAGCTTATAGTTGTAAAGTTGTTTATTTTTATAAATACTAAGCCTTTTACTGCCAAAATCACCTTCACTTAAAATCAAAATAGCCCCATTTAAGTAATCAATACTATAAATTCTAGGGCTAAGATTTTCTTCGTAAAAATTTTTAATCTTATCAAGTTGAGTGATTTTTTGCATTTTTTTGTCTTTAATAAAATACTGATTTAATTCTCCATTATCAAGTCCTATAAGTAAACTACTATCAACAAGTTTTAAGGCATTTAAATTTGAATCAAGTTTAAGCTCATAACTAAATACATATACACTCATTAGTAAGATTAAAAATATTTTTTTCATAGTTTTATTTTACGCCTTCATTTAAAACATCTAAAAGATTAGATTTTTTCTTTAGTTCCTCATTTTTAAATTTAGCTTCAAAACTATTTCCTACTAAAGGTTTTGCATCGCTTTGTGGTACATGGCATTGTGTACAATTAAACCTTGCATCACTTATCATATCTTTAGTAGATTTGTTTTTTCTTAAGTCAAAATAATGGCTACTTGGAAGCGGAGTGGCTCCAACATCTTTAGCTATAGCTTTATCATGACAGCTTAAACAAATATTATTATCCTTAGTAATTGGAAGCATATCCTCTAAAGTATGTGGAATTAATGGCGGAGCATTTTCAAATGATCTCTCAATTAAAACAGATTCTCCAGCCATTGCTTGAGAATACTTTGCATCCAATAACTCTACATTTTCACTTTCTAAACTTGTTTTTCTTAAACCTATATCTTTTGAATCAACACTTTTAACAGCAAGTCCGCAAGCACTTATTAAAACAGCTGCTGCTAAGGATAAAAAGATTTTATTTTTCATTTTCTCTCCTTAAATTTATTATACTAAAACCTAAAGCATCATCACCGCAAACATCAACACATTTTCCACATCTTATACACTCACCTGATTTTACATCTTGATTTTCTTTACCTATCATCCAAAGCACTTGCTTTTCAGGACATATCCCAAGGCATTTATAACACTTAGTACATTTTTGTAAGTTATATCTTACTTTTAGTAATGAAAAATGCGAACTTAAAGCCCAAAAAGCTCCTAAAGGACAAAAATGCGAGCAAGTAAATCTTGGACTAAAAAATGTATCTATACAAAAAACAATCAAAGCTACAAAAAGCCAAGAAATACCGCCGAAAATAATTCCTCTTTGGATTATTCCTATATAAGAAAATTCCTCAAAAACAGGAAAGGAAAAAAGAAAAGAAAAAATCAAAACAAAAGCCAAAACATAATAACGCAAATTTTTATTTACATTAAAAATCCTTGCTTGATTAAAACCTAATTTACTTCTAATAAAATAAGCAAAATCAGTAATGATATTTACAGGACAAACCCAAGCACAAAACGCTCTTCCAGCAAAAATAGCATAAAATAAAAATACTATCAAAGCACCACTTAAAGCCATTAAATCTACTTGCAAACTTGCTAAAGCAAGTTGAATAAACGCAAAAGGATCACTTAGCGGCACCGAAGAAAATAAAACCGAAGAGCTTAAATTTCCTTTTAATATAAAATTAAATACACCAAAAGAAAAAAAAGTTAAGATAGACAATTGCACTATTCTTCTTAAAATAAGATATTTCATAACAATTCTCCATCATTAAGATAATCTTTAGCCTTGTTTTTATTGAAATTTTTATTTGTGTTTACATCTTGCAAGCGTTTTTCATCTTTTTCATCCCAACCTTTGATGTAATTATCCCCAGCTTTTCCTAAGACAAATTCTCTAGGTAAAACCCTAATAGCTGCTTTTTGTGTTATACAGGCTTTTTCACAAATCCCACATCCAACACACACTTCATGATCTACCACAGGTAGTAAAAATGCATGCTTTGCAGTTCTTTCATTGCGTTTTGTTTCAAGTTTTAATGCTTTATCTATTAAAGGACAAGCCCTATAGCAAGCATCACATTGAATTCCCCAATAAGCAACACAACTTGCACTATCAATTATAGCTATACCCATTTTTGTTTTATAAATTCCATCATTTTGCTCTAGATATTTATAATCTAGAGCATTTGTAGGACAATCTCTTATACAAGGTATATCCTCACATAACCTGCAAGGATTTTCTCTTGCCACAAAAAAAGGTGTACCATTTTTAGCACTATTTTCTAAATTTGCTAGTTTTAAAACATCATAAGGGCAAGCTTTTACACAAAGTCCGCATCGTATACATTTTGACAAAAACTCTTTTTCATCATCTGCTCCAGGAGGTCTTAAAAAATACTCCTGATTTGAGCTAAATGCTAAACTTGCTAAAAATGCACTTCCGCTTCCTATACATAAAAGCTTGAAAGCAAAGGCTAAAAATTCTCTTCTATTTTTCATTTTTATGCTTTAGTAATTTTTACGGCACATTTTTTGAAATCTGTTTGATTAGACAATGGACAAGTTGCATCTAGTGTAACTTTATTTATATACACATTCTCATCAAACCAAGGCACATACACAAGCCCTTTAGAAGGTTTATTTCTACCACGAAAATCTACTCTAGCTTTTACTTTACCACGGCGTGATTCTACCCATACAATATCGCCTTGATTAATTTTCATTGCCCTAGCATCATCTTCATTCATATAACAAAGCGCTTCAGGTACTGCACGGAAAAGCTCAGGAACTCTCATAGTCATAGTTCCACTATGCCAATGCTCTAAAACCCTACCAGTACATAACCAGAATGGATATTCTTTGTTCGGTCTTTCAGGTGCTTTCATAAATGGTCTAAAGAAAATTTTCACTTTATTTTTTAAGCTATATTTTTCTTTAGTTTGTGGAGCCAGTAAATCTCCTTTTGGTAATTCTTTAGCAAAACCTCCATAAAATGCAAAGTCTGAATTTGGAGCAGCTTTTTTAGCATAATAATCAAATTTAGTATTAAATCTCCATTGGGTTTCTTTACCATTTACTACAGGCCATCTTAAACCTCTTACTTTATGATAAGTATCAAAATCAGCTAAATCATGTCCATGACCCAAGCCAAATTTGCGGTATTCTTCCCATAGATATTTTTGTACAAAAAATCCATATCCATTAAATTCTTTACCATCACTACCTATAACTTTTCTCTCATCACCAAATACTTCAGAATTATCAAATCCTTTTGCAATATTATCTTTAGCTTTGAAAGATTTTGCTTCTTTATTAGCAAATAATACATCATATAAAGTATCATCTTCGCTATAACCCATAGCTTTAGCTTCTTCTAAAACACTTGGCAGAGTAAGTTTATCATTTACCTTAGTTTCACCCCAAACTTCTTTTAATTTAAAGCGTTTTGAAAATTCCATGATTTGCCAAGTATCACTCATAGCTTCACCTACAGGCAATACTTGTTGTTTCCAATGTTGAGTTCTTCTTTCAGCATTACCATAAGCACCCCATTTTTCATAAATCATAGCACTTGGTAAAATTAAATCTGCCACCTTAGCACTAATTCCTGGGTAACAATCACTCACAACGATAAAATTATCCATTTCTCTAGCCGCTGCTATCCAGTGATTTGCATTAGCTGTATTTTGCCAAGGATTATTTACTTGCACCCAAGCAAATTTGATATTTCCATCTTCTAAATCTCTCATGATTTTTAAGTATGGAGCACCTGGTTTAGGATTGATTGTTTTTGCCGGAACTTTCCAAATTTTTTCGCTAATTTCTCTGTGTTTAGGATTTGCAACGACCATATCAGCAGGTAAACGATGCGAAAAAGTCCCTACTTCTCTTGCAGTTCCACAAGCACTTGGTTGCCCTGTCAATGAAAACGCACCGCTACCTGGCTTAGCTTGTTTACCAAGTAAGAAATGTACCATATAAGCTTGTTCATTCACCCAAGTACCTCTTGTGTGTTGATTAAAGCCCATAGTCCAAAAACTTACAACTTTTCTATTTTTTTCTATATATAAATTTGCTAATTCTTGAAGTTTTTTCTTAAATTCTTCAATGCTTTCATCTTCATTACCTTTAGCAACTTTAGCAACATAATCAAGCGTATAAGGCTCTAATGCTTTTTTGAAATCTTCAAATGAAATTTCCCAATGCGCATCAGGAGCACTTTGGTGTTTCATTTCAAATTTATCACCTGTTTTTACTCCTAAATAAGCCAAAGATACCGCTTCTTCTTCATCTACAATAATAGCATTTTGTTTTGCTACTGTATCTTTCTCACTTGCTTTAAATTTAGGATGGTTTGGATTATTTCTCATTCCATAACCAATATCAGCATAGCCTGTTGTAAAGATACAATGTTTTTCAATAAATTCTTTATCCATAGCTTCAGGATGATTATAAACAATCTCTCTAGCGATATAATTCCAAATAGCTAAATCAGTATTTGGCTTGAAGATGATTTCAGTATCTGCTATATGAGAAGTTCTATTAGAAAAAGTAGATAAATTTACAATTTTGACTTTATCTAAATTACTTAATTTTCTATCACTTACCCTTGACCATAAAATCGGATGCATTTCTGCCATATTTGCACCCCAAGTAATAATAGTATCAGTAAGCTCTATATCATCATAACAACCAGAAGGCTCATCAACTCCAAAAGTTTGCATAAAACCAACAACCGCACTAGCCATACAATGGCGTGCATTTGGGTCTATATTGTTTGATCTAAAACCAGCTTTTACTAATTTTGCAGCAGCATATCCTTCTTGTATAGTATATTGACCACTTGCAAAAATTCCAATTCCTTCAACACCTTTTTCTTTGTAAGCTTTTTTAAATTGTTTTTCCATTTCATCAAAGGCTCTTTGCCAAGAAACTTGTTGAAATTTTCCATTTTTATCAAACTCACCTTTTGCATTTACGCGAAGTAAAGGTGTTACTAAGCGATCTTCTCCATACATAATTTTTGCATTAAAATAACCTTTAATACAATTTAATCCACGATTTACAGGAGCTGCTGGATCTCCTTTTACAGCAACAATTTTACCATCTAAACTTGCAACTAAAATTCCACAGCCTGTACCACAAAATCTACAAACAGCCTTATCCCAACGCCATTTATTCTCAGTATTAGCAAGTACACTACTTGGAACACTAAGACCTGCAACACCACAAGCACTAGCAATAGCGGTGTTTTTAATGAAGTCTCTTCTGTTCATTATATCCCTCGTTATTGTTTATTCAATGTATTTTAATACATCTAAAAAATATTACTACATTAATGATAAAATTTAAATTATAAAAAAGAATATTTTATAAGTATTTATAAATAGGAGTTTTTTAGTATATTTTTAAATATTTTTACATATTATAAACGCTAGTTAATTCTAGCGTTTTAATTGATTTACAATTCCAAGCATATCATCACTTGTAGTGATTGCTTTTGAGCCTGCTTCGTAAGCTCTTTGTCCTGTAATAAGATCAGTCATTTCCTCTACAAGTTGAACATTACTAAGCTCCACAAAGCCGTGTTTGATGACAGAAAAACCGTTCTCGCCCGCTATACCTGCAATAGGCGCCCCACTTGCATCAGTTTCTACTAAAAGGTTATCCCCTAAAGCATGTAAACCTGCAGGATTGATAAAATTTACAAGTTCAATTTGTCCTATTTGAGTTTCAGCTGTATTTCCTGGCTGCATTACTGAAACTGTTCCATCGCTTGCAACATTTATAGCAATGGCATCTTCAGGTATAGTCATTTCCGGTAAAAGTCTATAACCATCTGAATTTACTATGTTTCCTTCAGCATCTTTAGTAAATTGACCATTTCTAGTATAAGCTATAGTTCCATCAGGCATTTGAATTTGGAAAAAGCCATTATTACCAGCAATTGCCATATCAAGACCTGAAGTTGATGTTTGTTTTAAACTACCTTCACTAAAAATTTTACTTACAGCTGTTACTCTTGCTCCAAGCCCTACTTCAATGCCGCTTGGATGTTTTGTGGTGCTTGAGGTTGAAGTTCCTGCATATTTCATCGTTTGATACATCAAATCTGCAAATTCTGCACGCGATTTTTTATAACCTACTGTATTAACATTTGAAATATTATTTGAAGTCACATCAATTTGTGTTTGTTGCGATACCATCCCTGATGCTGCTGTGTATAATGATCTTAACATTTTATCTATCCTTAGTTTTATTTAGTACTTGCTAATTTATTAATAGCTTCTTGATTTAAATCATCCATATGAGATGTCATAACTTTTTGATACATCTCAACCATTCTATTTGCCTCAATTAACCCTACCATTTCTGTAACTGGATTAACATTTGATCCTTGAGTAAAACCTTGCTTAATGGCATTTGAATTTGGTAAATCTCTAATCTTGTTTAAATTATCAATTTTATACATATTATCGCCATCTTTTTGTAAATCTCTTAAATCATCAACTTGTGCTACAAATAATCTTGCAATATTTTGATTAGCTGCACTGATGATTCCATTTTTATCCACATTAATAAAAGAAGTGGAATCTCCTATGCGTATGCCATCATTTTCGGGATTATTAAAATAATCACTACTTAAAACTCTGTATCCTTGACGATTTACCAAATAACCCTCATCATCAAGTTGGAAATTTCCATCTTGACTTAATCTTATTTCACCATTATTTGTTTTAATCAAGTAAAAAGTATCTTCGCGAGTAAGAGCTAAATCCAAAGGATTATGCGTCATTTTCATAGAACCTACACTAAAATTTGTATAGACATGATTAACCTGCGGAACTCTATCTATAGTTGTATTAACAAATCTTGCAGCATCTCTTGTGTGATTTTGTATAGGTAACTCATCTTGAGTTTCTTTAAAAATCCTTTTAAAATCTGCAATAACAACATTATCTCTTTTATAGCCACTTGTATTTACATTTGCTAGATTGTTAGTTACAACATCTAAGCGATTAAATTGCGTAACCATAGCACCGGTGGCTTGATAATACCCATTTTGCATTATTTTTCCTAACTAAAATCTTAATTTTTCACTAACAAAGCAAAAGTCGTTCCAAAATATTTTTATTTGTTTTTAATTAATTTTTAGGCATAATATTTAGTTTTACACTCATTACTTAAATACAAGGGGTATCCATGGCTAATGAAACTAATGTTTTAGAAGAACTTTTCAAAGAAAATTCTAAAGATTATATCACATATGAAAAACTTGTCAAGTATTTTGCAAAGCTTCCAAACGCAACAAGTGCAAAAAAAATCCGTGATCTAATGGATAAATATAAAGTAGAATTAATCTCTTCAGCTGAAATTGCCAAAAAAAGAAATTTAGAAGAAGCAAAAAAGCTACAAGAGGAAAAACAAAAATTACAAGATACAAGTTTGGAAAATGAATTTGATTTAGCCAATGAAAATGATTTACTTGAGTGGAGCAGGTCAGACTCTCCTGTAAGAATGTATTTAAGAGAAATGGGACAAATTGCTCTTTTAAACAAAGATGAAGAAATTGAAATTTCTAAAAAGATTGAGCTAGGTGAAGACATTATCATCGATGCTTTTTGTTCTGTGCCTTATTTGATTGATTTTATACTTGATTATAAAGAACCTTTAATTAATAGAGAAAGAAGAGTGAAAGAGCTTTTTAAAAGCTTTGAGGATGATGATAAAAGCGATGATGATAAAAGCGATGAAGAAATAGATTCTGAAGAAGAAAACGAAAATGAGGAAAATGAAAATTCTAATGAAAAAAAACCTAAAAAAATAAATAAAAAAGAAGATGAAAGAACTCTAAAAGTCATAGAAAGCTTTAAAGCATTAGAAAAAGCAAAAAAAGAATGGTTAAAAACTATATCTACTATTAATGCAGAAAAAAATGATGATGAACTATTAGATAAACTCATAATTGCTTTTAAGAAAAATATACTAAAAGAAAAACTAATGGATCTAGGTCCAACATCAAAACTTATTTCTGAAATAGTAAAATCTATGGAAACAGCATTAAAAAGTGATGAGGAATTTGATAAAGAATTAAAACGCTTAGAGTATCGCTTACCAATGTTTTCAGAAGAATTAAAACAAAGACACCAAGATATTTTAAAAGATATTACCAAACTTAGCAAAGAAGAAATAGCCGAGCGTGCTTTAGAAACTACCATGGTAAGCACTTATATGGAGATTAAAAAACTCATTCAAACTAAAGAAGCTAGTCAAAATTCTTTTGATTTAGAAAAAGATCAGTTAAAAGAAATTCTAGAGCAAATCAAACGCGGTAAAAAAATATCTGATGAGGCTAAAACTAGAATGGCAAAATCAAATTTACGCTTAGTTGTAAGCATTGCCAAAAGATATACTAACCGCGGATTACCATTTTTAGATTTAATCCAAGAAGGCAACATAGGCTTAATGAAAGCGGTAGATAAATTTGAATACAAACGCGGTTATAAGTTTTCAACCTATGCAACTTGGTGGATTAGACAAGCTATTTCAAGAGCAATTGCCGATCAAGCAAGAACTATAAGAATTCCTATTCATATGATAGAAACTATCAATCAAATCAATAAAATCATTCGCGAATATTTGCAAAAAGAAGGTAAAGAACCGGATGTAAGTATTATTGCAAAAGAAGTAGGACTTAGTATAGATAAAGTAAAACAAGTTATTAAAATTACTAAAGAACCAATTTCCCTAGAAGCACCTATTAGCAACGAGGATGATGGTAAATTTGGAGATTTTGTAGAAGATAGAACCTCAATTTCACCTATGGATCACATCTTAAAAGATGATTTAAAAGAACAGATTGATGAAGTTTTAGATCAGCTTAATGATAGAGAAAAGGCTGTTATTAGAATGCGTTTTGGCTTAATGGATGATGAAAGTGATAGAACTTTAGAAGAAATCGGTAAAGAATTAAATGTCACAAGAGAAAGAGTAAGACAAATAGAAAGCTCAGCTATAAAAAAACTTAAACACCCAAAAGTTGGTAGAAAACTTAAAAACTACATAGAAGGTTGGAAATAATCCTTGCTAAAAAAGCAAGGATTAGCTATCTCTAAAAAGCTTCGTTGCTAAGTGCGTCGCCCTGCTGTGATCAGTATCTTTTTTCAAGGTATTAAAAATTCTACTAATATACTCTTCTAAAGTTTGTTGAGAATTGTTGATTTTTTCTGTCTCATTTAAAATAACCTTACGATATCTTCCCTCGTTGTCTAACTCATAAGCTAAATCATTGTCGCTTAATTGTAGTTTTAAAATTTGAGCCAATTTTGCACGAGAATGCTCATCAAAAATAGGAGTCATTAATTCTAGTCTTCTTTCTAAATTCCTTGGCATCCAATCAGCGCTTGAAATAAAATAATTTGGTGTTGTATGTTTAAAATATAAAATTCTAGCATGCTCTAAATATTTTCCCACTATACTTCTAACTCTTATATTTTCACTATATCCTTTTACTCCAGGTCTTAAACAACAAATTCCACGCACAATAAGATCTATTTTAACACCTTTGTTTGAAGCCTCATATAAAGCTTTAATCACATCACCATCTACCAAAGCATTCATTTTGGCTATGATTACCCCATCTTTTCCATAGCTTGCTTCAGTAGCTATCATATCTAAAATTCTTTCTTTGATTTGCTTTGGACTCATTGATAAAGTCTTTAAACGACGACTTTTGCTATATCCTGAAAGTATGTGAAAAAAAGTTGTAGTATCTTGAGAATATTCTTCTTTTGAAGTAAAATAACTCACATCAGTATAAATTTTAGCTGAACTTGCATTGTAATTACCCGTACTTAAATGATTATAAATTTTTAATTTATCCCCTTCTTTTCTAATCACTTGAGCTACTTTTGCATGCACTTTAAAACCAGTGATTCCATATACCACATGAGCCCCTGCATTTTCTAATGATTTTGCCCAATGCAAGTTATTTTCCTCATCAAAACGCGCTTTTAATTCTACCATTACAGTAACTTGTTTGCCATCGCTTGCTGCATCAATTAAAGCTTGAACTATGTTTGAATTTTTTTCTACTCTATAAAGAGTCATTCTTATAGAAACAACCTTAGGATCTTTACTTGCCTCTTTGATAAATTGATATACAGGCTCAAAACTCTCATAAGGCTGTATAGCCAAAATATCTTGTTTATCTATTGCACTAAATATAGATACATTATCCCCAAAAGGTGGTAAAATTTTTGGTGTATACATAGGATTTAGCAAATGTGTAAATTCTTTGTTGGAAATGATTTGCCATAATGAAGCTAAATTTAAAAGTATATTATACTCATAAATATCTTTATGAAAAATATTCATATGAGAACTTAAAAATTCAATCAACTGCTCATCTGCGCCTTTTTCTATTTGCAAGCGTATAAAAGCACCTTTTCTACGAAGTTTTAAACCCTGCTCTAAAATCAACATAAAATCATCAGCTTCTTCTTCTTCTATTTCCATATCTGCATTTCTAGTTACTCTAAAAGCAGCAGAAGATAAGAGCTTATAGCCAGGAAAAATATGCTCAGTATGATAGCGTACTATACTTTCTATAGGCACATAAATATTAGAACTTACTTGATAAAATCTTGGTAAAACCCTAGGTATGCGTATCATGCCAAATTTTAAAAGTTCAGGGTGCATAGGATCACAAAGTTTTACCGCTAAAGAAAACGAAAGGTTGTTTAAATGCGGAAAAGGATGAGTTGCATCAACTGCAATAGGCACTATCACAGGAAAAATATTAGAAAAAAAATGCTCATTACATTGCTGTTTTAAATCCTCATCAAGTTCTTCGTATGAGCGAATAAATAAATTTTCTTTTTCTAAATCTTGGGTAATTTTAGTAAAATACTGCTCTACTACATATTTTTCTTCATGTAGATAATTTCTAATAGCTTTAAGTTGCGCAAGAGGAGTCATTTCATCATTGCTTGTTGTGCTTATTCCTGCCACAAAAAGTTGTTTTAATCCAGCCACTCTTATCATATAAAACTCATCTAAATTTGTACAGTATATAGCAATAAATTTAAGTTTTTCAAGCAAAGGAAGATCTTTAGAGCATTGATCTAAAACACGAGAATTAAACGCAAGCCAAGAAAGTTCTCTGTTAATATACATTGATGGTTGAATTTGCATGATATACCTACCTTTATTTCTAGATATTTATATTTTAGTATTTCTTTCATTAAAATTTATTTTATTTGTATAATAGTAAATATAATTATATAAAAAAATAACACTTTTTTTATCTTATTAAAAAAATAATAAATGATTAATAAATATATATTTACTTTTTTACCTTTATGGTGTTATATAATTATACACAAGTTCTTGTAACTTAAACTTCATTCAAAGGAGAGACTTTGAAAAAAGCAAACTCAAAACTTTTTGCTGTTTTCCTCTTCTTACTTGTAATTTTAGCAGGAGTTGGAATGTATACTTTCCATAATGCTAAGGGCACTTCTTATTTTAGCGATGCTAGTGAAAGCTGTAATAATTGCCATATTATGAACGAGGTTTATAATGATTATTTAAAAGCTTCGCACTCTAAAGAAGTTGATGGTAAACCAAGAGCAACCTGTAATGATTGCCATTTGCCACATAGCTTTTTTGAAAAATGGATTGCTAAAGCTCAAAGTGGCTTAGGACATGCTTATGCATTTACTTTCAAACTAGATTCTTTACCTACACATTTGAGTGCAAATGCAAAAAGTAAAGAAATAGTCCAAAATAACTGTATAGAATGTCACAAAGAAATTGCGAGTAACACTATCAACCCTACCCTAGATCCACATAAAGATAATGCTTTAAGTTGTGTATCTTGCCACCAAGGTGTTGGTCACAAGAGAGGATTTTAAATGAAAGGAGTATTTAATGAATAACAAAGGCATTTTATATAGTGCTATAAGTGCTACTATAGTAGCTATTGCAGGTGTATTATGGCTTAATCAGGACATTACAGCTAAAACAAATGATTCAGTAGGCGGGATCATTTCACAAGAAATTGTAAAACTTGGTGATGAAAATCCTACTTTTGATTACTGGGGAAAGAACTTTCCTGATTATTTAGACATGCACACAGCAGTAGAAAAACAAACACCTAATGCAACAGAATTTGGTGGAAATTTAGCTTATTCAAAGCTTATTCGCTATCCACAACTAACTGTTCTTTGGGCAGGTTATCCATTTAGCATTGATGCAAATGAAGAAAGAGGACACTTTTGGGTTCAAGTAGATCAAATGGATACAGCTAGAAATAATAAAGATTTCTTAAATGCACATGGTTTTACAGGATTTGGCGGTCAACCAACAGCTTGTATGAACTGCCATAGCGGATGGACTCCATGGCTTTTAAACAACACTGCAAAAGGCGATTGGGTAGCATTTAACTCTGCAAAATATTGGACTATGGTTAAAACTATCCCAGCTGTAAATGGAGCTAAAGAAAACTCACCTGAACACAGCGGACCTCATGGTGGAAAAAGAATGGGTGTAACATGCGCAGATTGCCATAACCCAACAGATATGAGTTTAAGACTTACAAGACCAGCTTTAATTAAAGCATTAATTTCAAGAGGTTATGAAGCAGACGAAAAACAAGGTGTTAAAGCTTCAAGAAGCGAAATGAGAACTTTAGTATGCTCTCAATGTCATGTTGAATACTACTTCAAACCAACAGGCACTAAAGTGAAAACTATAGGCGAAAGTATTGCTAATGATAGTTCTAAAAAATGGTGGAATGGCACTCAAAAAACTTATGATGAGTTTGATTCTTGGAGAGATGGTAACAAGCCAGTTGAAATCGAAGTTGATGGTATAGAGCTAGCATTTCCATGGAGTGAGTGGAAAAAAGGCGAGCCATTTAGAATAGAAATGATTGATGATTATTATGAAAAAAATAGAGAAAATTTTCCAAGTGATTGGGTTCATAAAATCACAAAAGCACCAATGATTAAAATTCAACACCCAGAAAGCGAACTTTATAGTGGTGGAGTACATGCTGCAAATGGTGTAAGTTGTGCAGATTGTCATATGCCTTATATTAGAAAAGGTGCAAAAAAAGTTACTAACCACAATATTACTTCACCTTTAGTTAATATTAACTCAGCTTGTAAAACTTGTCACACTCAAAGCGAAAGCTATCTAGCTAAACAAGTAAAAGATATTCAAAATTCAGTAGCCCATGATTTAAGAACAGCTGAATATTCTTTAGTAAGCTTGATTAAAGATATAGAAACTATTCGTGCAGAACTTGGAAAAATGCCTAAATTTCAAACTGATGGCAAAGCAGATGATGCTAAAATTTCGACTGAATTAAAAGAAGTATTAGAACTACATAGAAAATCTCAAATTAGAGCAGACTTTGTAGGTGCTGAAAACTCAACAGGTTTCCACAATCCTAGAGAAGCTTCAAGAATGCTTTTACAATCAGTTGATATGTCAAGACAAGGACAAACTAAGCTAGCAGAAATTGCAGCCAAAAATGGCATTAAAGATTTCAAAACTTCAAATTTAGGTTTTGAAGATATTCAAAAATTAAATCCAGGTGAAATTCACTATAAAGTAGATCTAAATGGTAATAAAGCAGGTGATCGCTACTATAAACACCAAGAAGTAAATGGTAATCCACCAGCAAAACTTCTTGAAGATGATAAAAATCTAAAACCTTATAATTATAAAGTAATAGATTAATCAAAATAAACCCTCGCAATCGAGGGTTTATTCTTTTATCAAACTTACATCCTCACCTTTTAAAATTTTATTCATAGTGTTCATAGCACACATTTTTCCACACATTGAACAAGAATTAAGTTCTTCAGGCTTTCTTTCATTAAACATTTTCTTAGCCTTTTCTCCATCAATTGCTAATTTAAACATTTTTTCCCAATCAATATCTTGTCTTGCTTTACTCATTTCATCATCTATTTTTCTTTCTTTGGGAAGCTTGGCTATATCTCCTGCATGAGCTGCTATTTTAGTTGCTACTATACCATCTCTTACATCTTCTAAATTTGGAAGTCTTAAATGTTCAGCAGGAGTTACATAACAAAGTATATCAGCGCCAGCTGCTGCTGCAACTGCTCCACCAATTGCTCCACTTATATGATCATATCCTGCACCTATATCAGTAACCAATGGTCCTAAAACATAAAATGGAGCTCCATTGCAAATTCTTTTTTCAAGTTGCATATTAGCTTCTATTTCGTTAATAGCCATATGACCAGGTCCTTCTATCATTACTTGTACATCTTGAGCCCATGCTCTTTTAGTTAATAACGAAAGTTCGATAAGTTCAGCAATTTGAGCTCCATCACTTGCATCATGAGTACAACCAGGTCTTAGTGCATCACCCAAAGAAAGTGTCACATCAAATTCCTTACATATAGCAAGCAAATCATCATAATATTCATAGAATGGATTTTCAGCATCATTCATTTGCATCCAAGCATAAAGAACTGAACCTCCTCTTGAAACTATATTAGTAATCCTATCACACTCTTTAAAAACCCTAGCAGCACGAGAATTTATCCCTGCGTGAATTGTCATAAAATCCACTCCACTTTTAGCATGATGATATACTACATCTAAAAAATCTTTTGCTTTAATATCTTTTAAATCTTTTTCTAAAAAACCTACCGCATCATAAACAGGCACAGTACCTATCATAGCTTTTGAAGTAACAATTAGCTCATCTCTAAAACGACTAGTTTTACCATAATTACTAAGATCCATAATAGCTTCTATATTAAATTTGTGAGCCAATTCTACCTTTTTCATCTCTTCACTATAATCTACACAATCATTTGAAACACCTAAATTTACATTTACCTTTGTTTTAAGTCCATAACCGATACCATTTGGATCTAATGCTTTATGGTTGATATTTGCAGGAATGATGATTTTTCCACATGCTATATTTTCAAGTAAAAAACCTTCACTTACTTGTTCTTTTTGTGCAACAATTTGCATTTGCTTTGTGAAAATTCCTTCTTTTGCATAAGACATTTGAGTTTTCATTTGAATTTATCCTTGAAATAATTTTGGATAAATGAAGGGTATGTGAGTAGTTGATAAATTATCCCAACGCTAGTATTACCTAGTTCTGGTGCGGTCTAAGCTTTTAGCTTACTCTCAGCCTGTATCACAAGCTCCCGTCATTTATGCAAAAGAAGTATAGCAATAAATACAAAACAAAGTTTATTTTTTTGTTTGATTTTTAGCTTGC
This sequence comes from Campylobacter sp. IFREMER_LSEM_CL2090, assembly GCF_025771865.1. NCBI lineage: Bacteria > Pseudomonadati > Campylobacterota > Epsilonproteobacteria > Campylobacterales > Campylobacteraceae > Campylobacter > Campylobacter sp. IFREMER_LSEM_CL2090. The sequence goes on along the minus strand of NZ_JAKMRA010000001.1, from coordinate 62,855 downwards.
TTGCTAAAATGTAACAATTCTTCAGTAGTTTTAATGTAAAAAGGAATTTTTTTAAGACAGTATTTCAAAATTTCACTTGCGGCCAAAGCATCGCTTAAAGCTCTATGATGCTTACTTTCAATACACAAAAACTCTTTTAGAGCATCAAGGCCGTATTTGGGACTTTCAATGCATTTTTTAGCTAAATCAATAGTACATAATCTTCTATTTAAAAGTACTCCAAAATCATTTTCATACATAGCTTTAGATATAAAATGATAATCAAAACGCACATTGTGTGCTACAAAAATGCTATCTTTTAAAAATAACTTAAAATCATTTAACACAGCTTTCAAAGAAGGAGCATTTTCTACCATATCTAAACTAATCCCAGTTAATTCTGTAATATTTTCAGGTATGCTTTCTACTTTTACAAAACTCTCAAATCTATCAATTTCTTTATAATTTTGAATTTTTACAGCACCTATTTCTAAAATTTGACCACTTTTTATCCCGCCAGTACTTTCAATATCTACAACACAAAATATCTCATCTTTTATTTTTGTATTTTTACTTTTTAAACACAAACAATTTTGTGCATTAAGCTCTACCCCTAGTCCTAAAAGCTCAAAAATATATAAATCAAAATCATAGTGGTTTAATTCTTCTATTTTTGCAAGTTCTCTTAAAACCCAAGGAAAGGGTTTATTTTCTTTGCTTAGTTTGATGATTAAATCATCGATTTGTTGTTGGCTCAAAATTCAAGCTTTAAAGAATTAATTGCTGTTTTTTTATCTTGCGAAGAAAAAATATAACTACCCGCGACCAAAATATCAGCTCCTGCTTCATCCAAATCAGGTGCATTTAAGCCATTTACCCCACCATCAACCTCTATAAAAACTTTAAGATTTTTCCTATCTATCATTTCTCTCAACTGGCGAATTTTATTATACACCAAAGGTAAAAAACTTTGCCCGCCAAAGCCTGGATTAACACTCATTAAAAGCACCATATCTACAAATTCTAAAATATATTCTATGCTTGAAACTGGAGTATGTGGATTTAATACAATAGCAGGATGAATGCCGTTTTTTCTTATATACTCACACACCCTAATAGGATGGTTTTCAGCTTCTAAATGAAAACTAATAAATTTTGGTTTTATAGGTATAAATAAATCTACAAAACTACTAACATTATGCACCATTAAATGCACATCTAAAGGTACTGAAGTAATTTTTGAAATATTTTCAATCACACAAGGACCAAAAGTAAGATTTGGCACAAAATGTCCATCCATCACATCAATGTGCAACAAATCAGCTCCCGCTTGAGATACTTCTTTAATCTCATTTTCTAAGTTTAAAAAATTTGCAGACAATAAACTTGGCGCTACATACATTATATATCTCCAATAAAATAAAAAATAATTTTATCATACTTATTATCAAATTTTCTTTATGTATTTTTAATAATATTTGATTTTTTTAAGCTTGCTTTAGATATAATGCTAAAAATTATTTTTATTTCATAAGGAAAAATTTATGTCAAGAATTTGCCAAATTACAGGAAAAGGACCTATGGTAGGTAACAATGTTAGCCATGCTAACAACAAAACTAAAAGACGCTTTTTGCCAAATTTAAGAACAGTTCGTATTACTTTAGAAGATGGAACTACTAGAAAAGTTAGAGTTGCTGCTTCAACTTTAAGAACACTTAAAAAACAGAGTAGCAAATAATCCTTAATATAAACGAGGAATTATTATGTCTTTTTTGAAAAAGCTACAAAAATTCCTCAATTGGTCCCCCTCTCCAAAACCTTCAATCAACCTCAATGACGAGCTTTACGAGCAGCTTAGATTTTTAAGAATCCCTCTTATTGCTGTCGTAATAATGACACTAATTGGAGCTTTTGGTTATATGCTTACAAGTAATTATAATCTCAATGATGCTATTTACCAAGCTGGTATGACATTTACCACTTTAGGCTACACTGAAGTCAATCCCATACCAACAGCGGGTAGAATTTTTACCGTTATATATGTGTTATTAACTTTTACAATATTTACTTTTTGCATGGGTTTAGTGATAGAAATAGTAAAAAAAGGAATCTTGTCTAAAATAATCAAGGAGAGAAGAATGCTTCATAAAGTTGCAAGATTAAAAAATCATTTTGTAATATGCTATCACAATGATTTTACCATAGAACTAGCACAGCAATTCAAAGAAAATCACATTCCTTTTGTTGTTGTTGATGAAATAGAAAATTTTAGCGAGATAGCTGAAAAATACAATTATCCTTATTATATAGAAAGTGCTCCACATACAAATATAGCCTTTTTAAAGACCAATCTTTCTAGCGCAAAAGGTGTAATTACTCTTAGCAATAACATAGCAGATAATATAGCCATCATTGCTTCAGTGAGATTGTTTGAAAAAGAATTACAAAGAATCAATCCTTATTTTATACTAGCTAGCTCAAGCAATGAAGACGAAACTGAAAAACTAAAAAAACTTGGAGCAAATTCCATAGTTTCTGCTACAAAATTGGTCGCACAAAGACTTAGTGCTATGTCAGCAAGACCTGATATGGAAAATTTATTAGAAAATTATCTTTACAAAAAAAATAGCCCTATTGATTTAGAAGAGGTTAAAATTCCTGACGAGTCATGGGTGAGATTTAAAAGACTAAAAGAAATCCATTTAAGAGATATGGCAAATGTTAGCATAGTAGGAATTTTGGAAAATAAAAAATTTACCCCTATGCCAAGAGGAGACACTTTAATAGGCACTGGTGCAAAATTGTTAATCGTTGGTACAGCAGATAGTATAAAAATAGCTAAAAAGATTATTAAAAATAAACAAAAACCTGACGAGTTAAAATACATTTAACTTATTTAAGCTATAATCAATAACAATAAAATTTCAAAAAAAGGAGGCTTACATGCTACATGAATTTAGGGATTTAATCACCGAGTTAAAAGGCAAGGATATGCATTTTGATAAGTTGTTTGAAGAGCACAACAAACTTGATCACAAAATCAAAGATGCAGAAGAAGGTAGAATTCATCTAGATAGCTTAGAAATAGCAAATCTAAAGAAAGAAAAGTTAAAATTAAAGGATGAATTAAATACTTATTTATCAAATTATAAAAAATAATTTCTACCGATTTTTTTAACTTTTAAGGATTAAATATGTTTGGGAAAAAAAGTCAATTATCACAAGACTTTGAAAATTTACAAAATAAAATCAAAGAACTAGAAGAAGAAAACAAAAGACTTCTTTCAGAAAAACAAGAATTAATTAAAAATTATGAAAAACAACTTCAAGGAAATTGCGGAAAAACTGAACTTGAAACAAATCTTTTGGAAATGCTATTAAATGGTGTTTTAAAAGGTATTGCAAATGTTCAAAGTGATATGCAGGAAAATGTTAATAAAGCGGAAATGATTTCTCAATATTCTGATTCCTCTTTAAAAGATATGCAAGAGTTAAATTCAATAACCCACTCTATCATATCTTCACTTCAAAGCATTATAGAATCAGCTAATCGCTCAAGAGATACAGCGGGAAATTTACACCGCAGTGTTGATGAGATCACTAATGTTATTAACTTAATCAAAGATGTATCCGATCAAACCAATCTTTTAGCACTAAATGCCGCAATCGAAGCTGCTAGAGCAGGAGAACACGGCAGAGGCTTTGCTGTTGTTGCTGATGAAGTAAGAAAACTTGCTGAAAAAACACAAAAAGCAACTTCTGAAGTAGAATTAAATATTAACCTATTAAAACAAAATGCTGATGAGATGTATGGACAAAGCGAACAAGTAGAAAAAGTATCATTAGAATCTAATGAGCATATAGTAAAATTCTCCAGTAATTTTGCTCAATTAATTTCTAATGCAAATTCAACTAGTTCTCACGCTAAAAGCATTACCTCTGAAATATTCATATCACTAGCAAAACTAGATCATATTGCATTTAAATTAAATGGATATAATGAAATTATTCATGCTTCAGGAAAAACTTTATCTGATCACTTAAGTTGCAGACTTGCAAAATGGATTGCTGGTATTGGCAAGGAAAGATTTTCTGGCGGAAGAGCTTTTGGTAAGTTAAATTTACCACATCAAAAAGTACATGAAAATATGAACCAAGCCGTTGCTTTAGCACATAATGAAGATACAAGTGATAAACTAGTACAAAATCAAATTTTAGATAAATGCTCTAATGCTGAAAAGGCTTCTGAAGATTTATTTGAAATCTTTAAAGAAATGCTTGATGAAAAAGATCTAAATATTGAAAATAAAGAGGAAAAATAAAAAGAGGTAAGATTAATTCTTACCCTTAAACCATAAATACGCATACTCAAGTAAAGGAGTTTTTATAGGATTTTCTTTAGAAAACTTTTCAAAATCTTTTCTTTTTATCCATACTGCTTGGATATCCTCCCCCTCAATTCCACCACCATTACCAATTTTATCATCTTCATTAATTTCAGCAAAAAATAAAAATTGTCTACTAACACCTGAACCAAAACCTGTATAAAATTCCCCTATTTTTTCTACAACCTTAGGAGCATAACCCAATTCTTCTATACATTCTTCTTTAGCTATTTCTTCCAAACTCAAATCTTTATCAACAAGCCCTGAACAAAGTTCTATACTAAACCCCATCTCGTTTAAATTTAAGTTATTGCGTTTTTGATAATCCCATAAAGGAATTCTAAATTGCTTTACAAAAACAAAAGAATCTTTTTGAGTATGATATAAAAAAACAGAAACACTATCTAATGCTTCTATAAAATCCCAAGTATATTTTTTGTTATCTTTACCTATATAAGTATATCTTTTAGGTTTAATATATTTTGAGTTAGAAAATTGCTCTTCTTGTAAATTTTTCATGTAAAATCCTTATAATTTTACATCTATTATAACAAAATAAAACGAGTATGAAAAAATATAAAAGAATTTAAAAGAGTTGCTATAAAAAGCAACTCCAAAAAGAAGTAAAAAAGATGGTATTACATCATACCACCCATACCGCCCATACCGCCCATACCACTCATATCAGGCATAGCAGGTTTATCTTCTTTAATTTCGCTAATTGTAGCTTCAGTTGTTAAAAGCATACTAGCTACTGATACCGCATTAAGTAAGGCTACTCTTTCTACTTTAACAGGATCGATAATACCGCTTTCAAGCATATTTACATATTCACCTTTTGCAGCATCAAAACCAGTATTTTCTTCTTTACTATTTTCTACTGTATTTACAACTACACCAGCATCAAATCCAGCATTTTCAGCAATTTGTCTTAAAGGTGCTCTTAATGCTCTTTCTACAATAGCTGCACCAATAGCCTCATCACCTTGCAAATTCAAGCTGATTTTTGATTTTGCTTTGATTAATGCAGCGCCACCGCCTATTACTATACCTTCTTCAACTGCAGCTTTTGTAGCACTTAATGCATCATCAACTCTATCTTTTTTCTCTTTCATTTCAGTTTCAGTAGCCGCACCAACTTTAATCACCGCTACACCGCCGCTTAATTTAGCTAATCTTTCTTGTAATTTTTCTCTATCATAATCTGAACTTGTTTCAGCAATTTGAGCTTTGATTTGGTTAATTCTTGCATCAATATTTGCTTTTTCACCTGCACCATTTACAATAGTTGTATTGTCTTTATCAATAATCACGCTTGAAGCTTGACCTAAATCTTGAATACTAGCACTTTCTAAAGTTCTTCCAAGCTCTTCAGAAATCACTTCACCACCTGTTAAAATAGCAATATCTTCAAGCATAGCTTTTCTTCTATCGCCAAAGCCAGGAGCTTTAACTGCTGAAATATTTAAAACACCTCTTAATTTATTTACAACTAAAGTTGCCAAAGCTTCGCCTTCAATGTCTTCAGCTATAATTAAAAGTGGTTTTCCTGTTTTTTGAATTTGTTCTAAAATTGGTAATAAATCTTTTAAGTTGGCAATTTTTTTATCAAATAACAAAATAAAAGGATTTTGCAATTCAGCTGTCATTTTTTCAGTATTTGTAATGAAATATGGGCTTAAATAACCTCTATCAAATTGCATACCTTCAACTACATTTAATTCATCATTGATTGATTTTGCTTCTTCAACAGTGATAACACCATCTTTTCCAACTTTTTCCATAGCATCAGCGATTAAATTTCCGATTTTCTCATCTGAATTCGCAGAAATTGTTGCAACTTGAGCTATTTCTTTTTTATCTTTAACTTCACGAGAAAGTTTTTTAAGTTCAGCTACTATAGCTTCGCAAGCTTTATCCATACCTCTTTTAACTTCGATAGGATTAGCACCTGCTGTAATATTTCTCAAACCTTCTTTAAAAATAGCATGCGCTAAAACTGTTGCTGTTGTTGTTCCATCGCCTGCTTGATCAGCTGTTTTACTAGCTACTTCTCTAACTAAAGAAGCACCCATATTTTCTAAAGAATCTTTTAATTCCACTTCTTTAGCTACACTCACACCATCTTTTGTGATAGTTGGAGCACCAAAACTTTTTTGGATTAATACATTACGACCGCGTGGCCCCATAGTGACTTTTACAGCATCATTAAGTTTTTTAACACCTTCATAAAGTTTATTTCTTGCTTCATCTGAAAAAAATATTTCTTTTGCCATTTTTTATCCTTTTTTATTTAATAATCCCTAAAACATCTTCAACATTAAGAACTAAATACTCTTCATTATCAAGTTTAATTTCAGTTCCACCGTATTTTGCAAACATTACTTTATCATTTACCTTAATATCTTCTATTTCTTTGCTTACTGCAACAACTTCACCATTTAATGGTTTTTCTTTAGCATTATCTGGTATAATAATCCCAGAAGCAGTAGTTTTCATTTCTTCTAAGCGTTTTACTAAAATACGCTTTCCTAGAGGTTGAAAATTCATTTTTTATCCTTTCTAAAATGTGCCATTTTTAGCACTCTTTGTTTTTGAGTGATAGAATTATACATTAAAGAAAGTTAATTGTCAATAAATTAAGTAAAATATATCATATAAGTTTAGTCTATATCACTAAATTTATATGATATATCATTATAAAGGTTTCTCATGAAAAAAATTCTTTACATTCTTTTAGGTGTAGTGTGTATAGCATTTCTAGCTATATATACATTATTATTTACAAGCATGGGTAATGCTTTTTTAAAGCCAAGAATCGAAACGATTATTGCTCAAAAAAGCGGTATGAATGTTAAATTTGAAAATTTTAAAATTAGTTTTTCACAACTTGACATTAAAGCAAATATTGATGATAAATTTTTTGCTAACATAGAAGGTGGCATATCACCTTTAAGACTAGGATTTGATTTAAACTATCTTTTAGGACTTAAACAAAACTATATTCAAAATCTTGGCTTAAAAAGTGATAAAGATTTTACATTTAAAGGTAGTGCTGTAGGTAAAAGTAGTGATTTTTTAGTAAAAGGTAATGGATTTTTGTTTGATTCTAATCTTAGCTTAGATGCAAAAATTGTTGATTTTTCTCCTATAAATCTTGAATTTATTGGTAAAAATATAGATTTGGCTCAAATTTTAGATTTTGCTAATCTACCAAGATATGCTCAAGGAAAAATTAGCATTATAAGTGATATACAAGCTAAAGATTTAAAACCAAATGGTAATGCTTTGATTAATTTTTACACAAGTTCTATCAACAATACTCTAATTGAAAAAGATTTTAATCTAAGCTTACCAAAACAAAGCTATATAAAAGGTGAAATAAGATCTTTAATCCAAAGCAATGAAGTTATTTCTAAAAGTGAAATTTTAAGCAACTTCTTCAAACTTTATACACAAAAAAGCATTTATGATATAGCAAAACAAAGCTTAACTAGTGATTTTGATATCAAAATAGATGATTTTAATCAATTTTCATCTCTAGCCAAAATGAAACTCCAAGGTAAAAGTCAAATTCAAGGTAATTTACTTTTTGCAAACAATCAATTGCAAAAATTAGATGCTAACTTACTTGGATTTGGTGGTAGCTTAAAAGCTGTTTTAGAAAATAATAATCTTAATATCAATACAACTAATATAGAAGTAGCAGAACTTTTAAAAACCATATCCATACCTGCTTTTATTAATTCTAAATTAGTTTTAGATTTAAAAGTACAAGGGCTTGATTTTAAAAATTTCAATCTAAACACTAGGTTAAACAATGCAAATATAAATGTTATGGAATTTAAAAAACTAAGCAATCTTGATTTTCCAAAAACAAATTTTAACTTACAAGCTAAAGCAAATGCGAAAAATTCTTTGATTGATTATGAAGCTTTACTTGATTCAAACATAGCAAAAATACCTCAACTAAAAGGTTCATATAACCTTACAAACAAAGATTTAAACGTACAAATTAGTGCTTTTATAGATAATCTTAACAAATTAAAACCTTTAACCAAACAAGATCTCAATGGACCTTTAAATTTAGATGCCAAAGTTGATCTTAAGTCAAATCAAATTCAAAATCTTGATGCAAATATTAAAATCATGCAAGGGCTTATCAATGCAAAATCCAATGGAAAAAGTTTACAAGCAAAGATTGATAATATAAAACTAGAACAACTTTTTCCTTTGATAGGACAAAAAGTTTTAGCATTTGGTGATGTAAATGCAGATATTGACTTAAAGTCACTTGATTTTAACAATATTAATGGTGATTTTAAAGCAAATATTAATTCTTCTTTTAATGAAGTAGAATTATCCAAGCTTTTAGAGAAAAAATTTCCAAAGAATACTTCAGCAAAAATCAATCTTGATGGAAAAATTTCTAAATCAATCATTGATTTTAACGCTAAAGCTCTAAGTTCATTTGCAAATATTAATTCATTAAAAGGTAAATTTGATCTTAATCAAATGGCTCTAGTAAGCACTTATAATATATCATTGCAAGATTTTTCTAAGCTAGGATTTTTAGTTGATAGAAACTTGAAAGGCAAGGCTGATTTTGAAGGAAAATTTGATTTTAAAAACGCTTTAATAGATGCAAGTATTAATAGTAAAAATATATTTAACGGCTCATTAAATGCCACTTTAAAAAATAATATTTTTAACGCTAAAATGCAAAATACCGATCTTTCAAATTTAACTCAAAGCTTAGATTTGCCTGATTATTACCAAGCAAAATCAAATTTAAGCATTGATTATAATCTTTTAAAAGAAAGTGGTGTAGTGCTAATGAATTTAGCCGATGGGCAACTTAAGAAAAATCTTATCACAAGTGCTTTAATGTTACTTTTACAAAAAGATATCACTCAAGATGTATATCGCAACGGTGAAGCCAAAATAAACATCAACAAAAATCTTATAGATTTAAATTTAAACCTAGTGGCTGATAGAAGCAATATAAATATTAGCAAAGGTAAGGTTGATACAAAAAGTACCAAATTAAACATTCCTTTTAATATCGTCATTGATAGAGCAAACTTCAAAGGTACTATAAAAGGAACAACACAAGATCCTAAAGTAAGTCTTGATACAAAAAGTGTTGTAAATTCTATTGTTAATACAATAGGCGGAAATGCTAGTGATGGTGCTAAAAATACAGGTAAAAAAGTAGATCAAGCAATAGATAAAATTTTTAACAAACTCTTCTAATAAATCTAGCCTTTAAAAAAGGCTAGATTTTTATTAAAATAAACCAAATTTACCATCTTTTTTCTTATATAACACCCTCATTTTTGCATCTATATCATTAAAAACTAAAAATATATCTTTACTTGCTTTTAATTTTTCCAATGCTTCTTCAATTTCCAAAGGCTTATATAGCTCAAGTTCTGTTGGAACTATCTCATCTTCCTCAATCAAGCTCGGTAATACTAAATTTTCTTTTATCTCATCTTGATGTTTATGGGTAATATTTTTATCATGCAATCTTCTTAAAACCTTAGAAATTCTATCAGTAGCTAAATCTATAGCAGCATATAAGTCTTTGTCTTTTTGCTTTACAACCACTGTATTAATACCGGCTAGATTAATGCTAAATTCAGCCCAAAATCCTTTCTTTCCATGCCTTTCATCAGCACTTATAACACAACGCGCAGAAATCACATCTAAGCCATATTTACTTAAAGCATCAAAGCTTTTTTCCACATACTCTTTTATAGACTCAGTTAGCTCAAATTGCTTTCCAACTATACTTGTATTCATTACTTCTCCTTTTTATGAAGTTAAATACATTATAGCACTTTAATCGTAAAAAAATAACTTTTTAAATAAAAAATAAATTTAAAATTTTAAAGGATCTAGAATAAGCACACCATCCTCTGAAAGTTTTTTACCTTGAAAGTGTGTTTTACAAAAAGAAACAATTAAAGCATGAAAAATTTGATAAAGCTCATATAATTTACATTCTTTTTTTAATAAAACACACAATTCTTGTTGATTTTTAGCTATGTCTTTTTTTAAAAAATCTGCCAACTCATCATAACTTTGACACTCATAGCCTAAATAATTAGCTATTTTTGCACTATAAGCATCAACTACTAAAACTTCTTTTTTGCATATATAATTTAAAATTCCATCAGCACTTTCTTGACCAAAACCCTTAATATCCAAAAGCCATTCTCTATCAACTTCTTCTTTAAAAAGCTCAAAAGAATTAAAGTATTGAAAATATTTTTGAGTAAAATTTTTAATATATTTTGCCTTAGTATTATAAAATCCACTTGGCTTTATTAAAAACGCTAAATCTTGGGTATTTAAATTTAATAAATCTTCTATCTTAGTAATATTTGCTTGTTTTAAATTTGTCAAAGCTTTCAATACATTTTTCCAGTTTGTATTTTGAGTTAAAACTACAGAAATTAAAATTTCAAACTCACTTAAAGTATTATTTTCTAGCCATTCAAAATCTTTATAATCAATATTTGCATTAACTAAAGCTTTAAAAATTTCATATCCACTCATGTTTTTTCACTCTTTCTTAAATGCATCAAAATAGCCTCAATTACATCATCATCGTCTTTACTTTTTGCTTTAATGACTTCTTTGCTCTCATCATCTTTTACAAAACAAATATTTTGTTCATAATTGCTCACTAATTTATAATGTTTGCTAGCTAAAATTTTTATGATGATTAAATCCAAAAACTGCTTTGTGAAGATATCAGGCCTTCCAAAACGATCATTCATCTCACTTTCTATCTCATAAACTTCATTAGCACTCATACACTTACTAAGTCTTCTGTAAAGTTCTAATCTCAAACGATCTTCACTAATATACTCACTATTTAAAAAAGCATTGATATTAAGCTTTAGATCTATTTTTTTCTCTTTAATTTCTTCTTTTTTACTTAATTTATTAATCTCATCTTCTAACATTTTAAGATACAAACTATAACCAATTTGTTCTATATGTCCACTTTGATCCACACCTAATAAATTTCCACCCCCACGAATTTCTAAATCATGGTAAGCAAGCACACTTCCTGAACCTAAATAAGAATTACTCTCTAAACTCGTAAGTCTTTTTAAGGAATCTTTTGTGATTTTTTCCTTATCTTCAATCAAAAAATAACAATATCCTTGCTTAGCACTACGCCCTACTCTTCCTCTAAGTTGGTGCAAATCAGCCATACCAAAGCGATCTGAATTTTCTACTATGATAGTGTTTGCATTTGCCAAATCAATACCACTTTCAACTATAGAAGTACAAAGCAATAAATCATATTCTTTATTTTCGAATTTAATCATTTCTTCTTCAGTAGTTTTTGCATCAATTTTAGAATGCAAGATTAAAATTTTTAAATTTGGAAACAAATCTAAAAGATATTTTTTACACCCATCAATACTTGCTATATGATTGTGTATATAAAAAATCTGTCCTGCTCTTCTTAATTCTCTTGAAATAGCTTCTTTAATCAAAGCGTCATTACTTTCTCTAACAAAGGTACGCACATCCAAACGATCCTCAGGTGGAGTTTGTAAAACACTATATGATTTTAAAGAACTAAGAGCTTGATTTAAGCTTCTTGGTATAGGCGTTGCCGACATAGATAGAATATGTGAATTTTTACTTAGTTCCTTGAGTTTTTCTTTTTGTTTTACACCAAATTTATGCTCCTCATCTATCACGACTAAACCCAAATTTTCACACTCAACCCCTAAAAGAGAATGCGTTCCAACCACTACACAAGGCTTATTTTCTTTTAAAAATGCTAAAACTTGTTTTTTTTCTTTAGCACTAGTAAAACGATCTAGCTTAAAAACCTCTATATCAAAAGAATCAAATCTTCGTTTTAAGGTTTTAAAATGCTGGGCTGAAAGCAAAGTAGTTGGCACAAAAAATAAAGCCGTATAACCACTTTTTACACAAGTAAATATAGCGTTCATAGCAACTTCTGTTTTACCAAAACCCACATCGCCACTTAAAAGCCTATCCATCACCTGCATACTTTTTAAATCTTGAGTGATTTCTTGACAAACTTGACTTTGATCTTTGGTGTAAAAAAATCCTGCCTTATTGATAAATTCATCTTGTAATTCTTGAGAAATTTTTAATTCTTTTGCTTTTATCAAAACTCTAGCCGCTGCTAAAGAAACTATATTTGAAGCAATGGCAAATAATTTTTCTTTTAATCTTTCCTTGATTTTTAAAAAACTTCCTTTTCCAAGCTTATCAAGTAAAGGCACGCCACCACTTGCACCGATATATTTATCAATCATATATAAATTTTCAACAGGTAATAAAAGCTTATCGTTATTTAAATACCCAAGAGCGACAAATTCTTTTTTTGCTCCTGCTATTGCAATAATCTCAAGACCTAAAAATTTAGCTACACCATAATCTTCATGCACAACAAAATTTCCAACTCTAAGTTCATCTATTACCAAACTTGCTTTTCTAACTCTTTTATTTTTTTCTTTTTTATTTAAAGATATGATAAGCTCATCTTGAGTACTTAAATTAATTCTTTCTTGGGATATTTTTAATTTAATATTTGAAAATTCTTGTAAATTTAAAGCTTTAAACAAAGCTTCATTTTTTGCCAAAATAGTAATTTTTTTATCTTTGTGAAAAGTGAAAAAATCATAATTATAAGAACTTACCAAATCTTTATAAAATTTTGGTTCAGGTAAAATATTTTGATTGATTTTACTAATATCTTCTTCAAAATCATTTACATCAAATTTTTTTATGCTTACAAAATTTAAATCTAAATAATCACAAAAATCATCAACACACCAAAAACCTAAAGAATTAACATCGTTTATAATACTTTGGCTTTGGAAATTTTGAATTTTTTCTTGTAAATTTTCATATTGCTCTTGACTAAAAGCACTCAAAAAAGGACAAATTTCTATATTGGAGAGTTCAGCAGGGATTGATTTTTGTGTATGTATATCAAAATATCTTATACTTTCTATCTCATCTGAAAAAAGTAAAATTCTAAAAGGTTGTTCTTCATTAATCGCAAAAATATCTATAATATCCCCGCGTATTGAAATTTCACCCTTATCTTGAACTATATCTACAAACTCATATCCACTATGTAAAATTTCTTCTTTAAATTTCTCTAAAGCAAGAAGTGAATTTCTTTTAAGAATAATGTTTTTTAGATGCTTTTTACCTGGTAACTTTTGCAAAATTGTTTTTATAGGAGATATTAAAATTTTATTTTCATTTTCTTTATGATAAGCATTTAATACTTTACAAATTTCAAAAAGTTCTTTAGAAAAAGAGCGTAAATCGCTACCAAATTCTGCTCTAAAATCAGGTAAAATAAAAGTTTTTAATTTTAAAAATAAGCAAACTTGAGCTAATTCATCTGCTTCTTTATCATTCTCACAAATTATTAACTCAGTTTTATTACTTAATAAATATTCATATAATTTAGCTTGCATTTTCTGAATTTTCTATACTCACATCAATAGTTGTAAGCTCTTCTTCTTTTTCAATTATTTTACTACTTCCGTTAAATTTCCCACCATTTTCAATACTTAATTGTTTAACTATGATATTACCATTAAGCACACCGCCGGATAAAATTTCTAAAGAATCAACTTGCATTTCTCCCTCAAAAACTCCATTGATTACTATCTTACTTGCCTTAACTTGTCCTTTTAATACACCACTTTTACCTATCACTATCACATTAGAAGAATTAATTACTCCTGTAATTTCTCCATCCAAATGAAGCATAGAATCAAAATAAAATTTTCCTTCTATTTTTGCTCCGTTTGAAATGACTGTAGTTTCGGATACTGCAGCAATAGAGCCTTTATTAAAGATTGCCATGGCACTCTCCTTTCTTTTTCAAAAATTTGTTCATAGTTTTTTCGGTTTAAATCTATAAAAATCTTAGGATCTAAAAGTTTATTAATAAATCTAACCTCATAATGCAAATGCGGCCCCGTAGAAAGACCTGTATTTCCTGTATAACCCAACAAATCACCTTTTTTTACAAATTGCCCTGCTTTGACAACATCCTGACGCGTCATATGCGCATAAACCGTTTTAAAACCAAAATTATGGATCAAAATCACTGAGTAACCATAGCCATTATTGCTATATGCAGCGTATTCAACCACTCCATTTGCAGGCGCATAAATAGGAGTTTTTAAAGCTGCTCTTAAATCAATACCTGGATGAAATTCTTTTTTATTTAATATAGGATGATGACGCCATCCGAAATTACCTGTGACTCCATTATCTTCTATCACATGACCATTTGGAATTTGTGTTAAAAATAAATAAGCTTGATCATTAGTAAGTTTGACTTTTTCTAATCTTTCTGGTATATCTAAACTTTCATCTTGCTTTAAGCCTAAATTATCCTCAATATCTGCAAGTTGGATTTGGAGTTCATCATATAAGGCTGTTTTTTCCTCTAAACTTTTTTGCATACTCTCATTTTGAGAAAACAATTTAGTATTCTTTGAAGATAATATTTCTTGTTCTTTTAAAAGCTCTGAACGCTTATCTGCTAGATAATTAATATATAAAGCACCTAAAACTATAACAACAAAAACAAAAGTAGTAAAATAAATTATTACTTTTTTTATAATCTGACTTAATAAAAAATGTCTAGAACCATTTACATCTGTAATAGTTAGCGTAAATTTATCTTTCATTATAGCCTCTTAAAAATTTTTCTACCAATACAAAAGAACCAAAAACTAAATATAACTCATCTTTTTTTATTTGTTCAAATTTTTGATAAACAATATCTAATTTTTCTAAATTTTCTAGCAAAACAGAACCCGCCAAAGGTCTATCTTTACTTTCATAATCATAAATTTCAACTATTTTTATTATAGGTTTTAAGACCTTTAAAATTTTATAAGAATCTTTATCTAAAAAGCAATTATAAACTAAATGAACTTTTTTTTCCTTGAAAATTTCAACTAAAGCTAAAGCCGCCATTTCATTATGTCCTACATCAATAAAAATATTTTGACTTATTTGCTCGCACCTTCCTTTTAAATCAAGTTTTGGTAGATTTTTGATACTTTGAATCAATTCTTTTTCATTTTTAGCACAAATTTTAGAAAAAGCTTCTAAAGCTAAAAAAAGATTATCTTTTAAAAAAGTTGCAAAATTGTGCTTTTGAATATATTCTTGCACATAAGGATAAATAAAATTATTTTTTTCTAGCAAACTGATACTTAAACTAGCTTGTTTTAAATTTGCTATTTTTTGAGCCAAATTTAATACTTTTGCTTCTTGCTTATGATTAATTAAAGCTTTAGCACTCATGGCTTTTAATTTTGTTCTTGCTATTTCTTCTAAATTTTTACCTAATAAATCTTGATGATCAAATCCTATTTTAGTAAAAATACTAAAATCTATTTCAAAAACACTTGTCGCATCATACTCCCCACCTACTCCGGCTTCTAAAATCACATAATCACAATCTTTAAAAATAAAAAAAGCTAAAAAAGTAGCGTATTCAAAATAACTAAGTTTTTTTACATCTTCCAAAAAAACACTTTCTAGTTTTTCATGCGCTTTTTCTAAAAGTTCATTGCTTGCAATTTTGCCATTTAACCAAAATCTTTCATTAAATTCAAAAATATGTGGACTTGTATAATGACCTACTTTATATCCTTGCTCTAAAAGTAAAAGCGCTAAAAATCTACCCGTACTTCCTTTGCCATTAGTGCCAATAATTTGGATATTTTTAGTTTTTGGAATAAATTTTTTATACTTCTCATACATACTAAACATAAAAAATCTACTAATTTTCTGCACATACATAGTTTTTTGTGAAAGTGTTTGTTGAAATTTCATGCTAAGCTTTTTGGATTAATTCTTTTAAAATATCACCATCTGGAAATTCTTTTTTTTCTATGCAAGAAGATGATAAAATAAGTTTAACTACTTCTTCTTTATAAATAAATTTATAATCATCTATAAGCTTTAAGGCTTTTTCTATAAAAATTTGAGCACTTTCTAAATTTTTACCCGGAAGTATAACCAAATAAGAACTTTCATCTAAAATCCAAATTTCACCCATATCTTTACATAAATCTTTAAGTATCTTTTTAAACTTTCCACTAATTGCCTTAAAACTATCAACACCATAGACATTAATAACATGCTCTATATTATTAATTTTAAAAAAACATAATGCATAATTAACAGCATAAAGCTTATAGTTTTCATCAAGTTTTTTAAGTTCTTGAGCAAGACTCCACTGCTCTCTTTGCTCATCATCACTTGTGGCTTGAATTTGAGTTTTAATTTGCGCTATTTGCTCGTTTGCATACAAAAGTTTATCTTTTAGTGTATCAAAATTAATTTGAACATTACCATTTTCATCTTTAGTTAAAGCATTAATAAATTTCACATCTTCTTGGCTGTTATCATAAAGCTTTGATACCATTTCATTTAAGCTTTCTAAGTGCTGATTAAAAAAAGAAAGGTTTTTTTGTATATAATATTTATCTGTTGCTTCTTTTTTTTGCAACATTAAATAATACTCATGTGCAAATTCTTTCCTGGCAATTAATTTAGGATTTTCTTTTAAATTTTGTTTAAACTGCTCAAGCTCTTTACTTACTCCAAACAAAGACTCCAAAGAAGCTAGTAAAAGTTCAGCCTGCTTCTCATAAGATCTCTCCTTTAACATAACAATGAGTTTTTCAACTAAAGTGTGAAAATCCAAAAACGCTCGAATATTAAATTCTTCTAATTTTTTTAAAAGCTCATAATCCTCATAAGATTTTTCAAGCTCTCTCCATTTAGCCCTTAAAAGATATATGGTTTCTAAATCCATAGCTTGAGATAATCTGTGTTGAGTAATTTTTGCTAATTCTTTGATTTTTTTATCTTTGCTAATACTAAGCTGTTGCACAATCAAATCAAGCAAAGCATAAACATCTTCATATTTTCTACTTACTTGCCTATTAAGCCTAGAAACTAAAAACATCAAAAACTCATCAATAGTTCGAATGCTTTTTCCTTTTAGCTCTTGCTTATAAATATCATCTAAAAGATTAGTATATTTTTCTATCCTTGCTTTATTAAAACTCATCACTCCCGCTTTTTTAGCACATTCTTCAAATACCTCACTATAATTTTCAGGAGTTGGATGCAACTTACGCTCTTTTAATTTTATCAATGTTTCTTTTGCAATCTCATTGATATGACTTGCCATTTATTTATAACCCCTAATAGCTATGATAGAAACAAATTCATCAAAAGCTTCACTTGATGCATTTTTAATTGCTTCAAATCTAGCTTGATCACTAATAATAGAATTTGGATTAATATCAAAATTATAACTTCCCTTGGTATTTACAACTTCTTCTTTACCATTTTTATAACGCATAAGAAATTCCAAGTAAAGCTCTGCTTTATAATTAACTACATAACCATTTCTATCATACACCATAGGATGAAATTCTAACTTTTTCATCGTAACTATAATAGAACTATCTGCATTATGCTCATCTGTGACTTTTCTGCCAAGCTTATTAAGCATAGCTTCTCTTAAAATATCTGTTATATAAACACTATTTTCGGGATCTTGTTTACTAATATTGATTTTCAAAAATACATTTTCACCCAAAACCCTACTTGCCATTTGAGATGATGGGATATATCCACAAGATATAATAAAAAAAGCAAAAAAAGATATTAAATATTTTTTCATTTAACCACCAAATTTACCAATTTCTTATCAATATAAATTTCTTTTACAATGGTTTTTCCTTCTAGCCATTTTGCAACATTTTCTTTAGCCAAAGCTAAAATCTCATCTTCTTTAGCCTCTGAATTTATTTCAATCTGTGCTCTTTTTTTACCATTAACACTAATAGCTATATTAAAACTATCTTTTACAAAAACTTCTTCTTTTATTTTTAATACTTTAAAATTTTCACATTTAAACAAATGCTCGCTAAGCTCAAAACAAACATGAGGGATAATAGGCTCTAAAATATTTAAAATAATATAAAAAGCTTCTTTTAAAACTTCTTTATGATTTATAGCATTTAAGGCATTTAAAGCTTCCATACATGCAGCTATTAAGGTATTAAAGGCAAAACTTTCTTCATAAACTTCAAAAGATTTTTTCAAAGCTTCATATACTTTTAATCTAGCATATTTTTCTTCTTTATTTAAACTTTGATGATCAATTTCTTGTAATTTTCCACATTCTAAACTCATAGCCTTTTCATAAAGCCTATTGATAAATTTAAACGCACCCTCTAGCGCACTATCGTTCCATTCAAGTTCTTTAGCAGGTGGTGCAGCAAACAATATAAACAATCTTGCACTATCTGCTCCATATTTTTCTATAATATAATCAGGATCTACTACATTACCCTTAGATTTACTCATCTTAGCACCATCTTTAGTGACCATTCCTTGGGTTAAAAGTCTATTAAAAGGCTCATCATCTTTTAAATAACCCAAATCTCTAAGTGCTTTTTGGAAAAATCTAGCATAGAGTAAATGCAATATCGCATGTTCAATCCCGCCAATATATTCATCAACATTCATCCAATAATTAACACTTTTTTCATCTACCGCTTTTTCTTGCCATGTTTTATCATCACTTGCAAAACGCGCAAAATACCAAGAACTTTCAAAGAAAGTATCTAAAGTATCGCTTTCTTTTTGTGCTTTTTTGCCACATTTTGGACAAATGCACTCTTTCCATATTTCATGCTTATCAAGTGGATTTCCCTCTCCATTTATAATCACATCTTCAGGCAAGGTAATAGGTAAATTTTCTATTTTTTGAGGAACTATGCCACAAGAATTACACTTAATCATTGGTA
Organism: Campylobacter sp. IFREMER_LSEM_CL2090; assembly: GCF_025771865.1. NCBI lineage: Bacteria > Pseudomonadati > Campylobacterota > Epsilonproteobacteria > Campylobacterales > Campylobacteraceae > Campylobacter > Campylobacter sp. IFREMER_LSEM_CL2090. The sequence continues at coordinate 43,599 of NZ_JAKMRA010000001.1, read as the reverse complement.
TAGGAGCACCCCAATATCTTTGTCTAGAAACACCCCAATCACGAATTTTAAAATTGGTAACCTTTTTACCAATACCCAAAGATTCAATTTTTAAACTAATTTTTTCTCTAGCATCATTACATTCTAATTGATCAAATTCGCCACTATTAGTTAAAACACCTTCTTTTAAAGTGTAGCATTGTGCATCATTTTCATCTTTATAAATTACTTTTTTTATAGCTAAATTATAAGTTTTTGCAAACTCATAATCTCTTTCATCATGAGCAGGCACACTCATAACAGCCCCACTACCATAATCACTTAAAACAAAATTAGCTACCCATAAAGGAATTTTTTCTTTACTTAGTGGATGGATTACATGAAGATTTAAAAAATATCCTTCTTTTGGCGCAGCTTGTCTTTGGCGGGGTGTTTGATTTTGTATATTTTGAATTTTTATGATAGTATCTTGATCTAGTAATTTTTTATCAATTAATTCGTTTACTATTTCATGATCAGGCGCTAAAGCAATATAAGACACTCCATAAATAGTCTCAGCTCTTGTTGTAAAAACATTGATCTTTTTTGAACTGATTTTATCATTTTCTTCTATATCAAAATCAAAACTAAGCCCTATGCTTTTACCTATCCAATTTTCTTGCATAGTCAAAACCTGACTTGGCCATTTTCCTTCTAATTTTTTAAGATCTTGCAATAATTCATCTGCATAAGCGGTAATTTTTACATAATATCCTGGCATTTTTTTTCTAATGACTTCATGTCCACAACGCCAACATTTGCCATCTTCAACTTGCTCATTTGCTAAGACCGTTTTATCATTCTCACACCAATTAACTTCAGCTTCTTTAGTATAAACAAGTCCTTTTTCATACATTTTAATGAAAAATTCTTGCTCAAATTTAGTATATAAAGGATCAGAAGTAGCAAACATTCTTTTTTTAGAAAAGGAAAAGCCCAAAGAAGCAAGTTCATTTTGCATATAATCAATATTTTCATAAGTCCATTTCTTAGGATGAATACCGTGTTTTATCGCAGCATTTTCAGCAGGCATACCAAAACTATCAAAACCTATAGGATGTAAGACATTAAAACCTTTTTTTCTATAATATCTAGCCATAGCATCACCTATGCTATAGTTTCTCACATGCCCCATATGAATTCTACCACTTGGATATGGAAACATAGATAAAATGTATTTTTTTGGTAAAGAAAAATCATCTTTTGGCTCAAAATATTCTTTTTCTTGCCAAATTTTTTGCCATTTTTTTTCTATTTTACCTGCCTCATATGCCATTTTAACTCCTAATTTTCTTCTTGACTTTTTACTGAATCAACTATAACTAAAATCATTGAAAAGATATTAGCTATCAAAGCACCAATTGCTAAAGTATAAACCATAATATTAGCTTCTGGATTAATTTGTATTAAAGCAAAAGCTGGAATTAAATGCAAATCAGCCACTAAAGAACTAGCAAATAATTCAGCTGCTAAGAAATTTCTAACTCCAATTTTCAATAAAGTAGAAATTAAATTCACACAAGCTGCAATAAATAATGCAACTTCATTTTGATCATATAAAAATCCTGCGGTTGTAGTTAAGCTCATTAGAGCAAAAAAGATATAAATAACCTTACCCCAATTCATTTTTACACCGTTCCTTTTTCATACATCGCTCTTAATTTCTCTTTTTCTTGTTTTTTCTTTACTTTTTCTAATTCTTTTTGACGATACTGCGTAACACTAAATTTAAACCATAAAAGTGCTGGACTTGCTACAAATATAGAACTTGCAGTACCTGCCACAATACCCACTATCATAGTTAGAGCAAAACCTTCTATCATAGATCCACCAAAGAAATAAAGCACTACAACAGTGATTAAAGTTAAACCTGTTGTTAAAGTAGTTCTTGATAAAGTTGCAGAAACTGATTCATTAATAATTAAATCAAGTTTTGAATTTTTACTTGTTTTAACACCTTCTCTAATCCTATCAAAAATAATAATCGTATCATTTAAAGAATATCCAAGCACAGTTAAAACAGCCGCCAAAATATCTAAATTTACATCTATTTCAAATAATGCAATAGCACCTAAAGTAATGACTATATCATGAATTTCACACACAATAGAAGCCATAGCAAAACGCCATTCAAATCTCACTGCCAAATAAATCAAAATAGCAATCAAAGAAATTCCAACTGCCATAAGACCTTTATTACGCAGTTCATCTCCTACTTTTGGACCTACTACATCTACGCGGCGCACTTCAAATTTACCTGTATCTTTTAACAAATTTGCAATACTTACTCCAATATCACTTCCCAAGCTATCGCTACTTCCTGAAAAACGAATAATAACTTCATTAGCACTACCAAATTCGGTAACACTAGCTCCTTTTAAATTTTCATTGATAGCTAAAGCTTTGCGAATTTCAGCCAAGGGTGCTTTTTGCTCATATTGAAGTTGTACCAAAGTTCCACCGGTAAAATCAATACCAAAATTCAAACCCTTAGTAAAAAGGATAAAAATAGAACCAAAAAATAAAATAAAAGACAAAGAGATGGCTGCAAATCTCATTCTCATAAAATCATAAATATGTTTTTGACTAAAAAATTGCATTAAGGTCTCCTATATCCAAACCATAATCTTGTGTTATTGCTTTTTTCCATACGGTTCATAAACATTTCAAACATACCATGAGTTCCAACAATAGAAGTAATCATTGAAACTAAAATTCCAATGCTTAAAGTCACCGCAAAACCTTTTACCGCACCTGTTCCATAAGCATAAAGTACTACTGAAGTAATAAGCGAAGTAATGTTAGAATCTAAAATCGCACTCATTGCATGCTTATAACCATTTTCAACACTTTGCCTTATGCTAGCACCTTCTCGCAATAACTCCCTAATTCTTTCATTAATAATAACATTAGAATCTACTGCCATACCTACAGTAAGCACAAGTCCTGCCATACCAGGTAAAGTCAAAGTTGCACCAAACATAGCCATTACAGCAATAATCACTAAAATATTTGCCACTAAAGCAATATTAGCAAAAATTCCTGCTATACCATAATACATCACCATAAATGCAATAACTAATATAGAAGCACCTGCTAGGGCTATCATACTCATTTTAATACTATCAGCACCCAAAGATGGTCCAACACTTCTTTTTTCAAGCATTTTAACTGGTGCTAAAAGTGCCCCGCTTCTTAAAGCAATGGCCACATCATGAGCTTCTTCAACGGTAAAACTACCACTAATTTGACCACTACCTCCACCTATTCTTTCATTAATTCTTGGAGCTGAATATACTTTATTATCTAAAACTATAGCTAAGCGTTTGCCTACATTATTTCCTGTATAGTCTCCAAATTTTTTAGCACCTTCTGAATTTAAGGTAAAATTAATCACAGGAAGATTATTACTTTGCGCAAAACCTACTTTTGCATCTGTTAGCATAGAACCATCAAGAATAGGTATAGATTTTACTAGATATTTAATTTGAGGATTTTTTGCATCTTCAAAAATTAAATCTCCATATTCAGCAGCTTGAGCTGGAGTAAGATTATTTACCTGATCCATTCTAACATCATCTACTTCCATTAATTGTAAATGTGCAGCTTTTGCGATAAGTTCTCTAGCTCTAGCCTCATCTGCAGCAGTTTTAATACCTGGAAGTTCGACTAAAATTTTATCCTCACCTGATCTTGCTACATTTGGCTCTGCAAGACCAAATTGATCAAGTCTATTTCTAATTGTTTCTACAGCTTGCAAAATAGCTTGTTCATGAGTTAATTTAATTTCTTCTTGGGTTAAAGAAAGTGTGTAGTGTAAATTTTCGTGTGTAATAGCCAAGCCTTTAATGTCTTTTAATAATAAATCAACCTTAGCTACATCATTTTCATCCAATAAACTAAATTCAATACTAGTATCATTTACTTTGATTTTATCAACAATAATATCTTCTTTATTGATAGAATAACTAAGAGAAGAGGCTATGGATTTAACCTTTGACTTAACCGCCTCTTCTACTTCTACACCTAATAACATATGCAAACCACCTTGCAAATCAAGTCCTAGGTTAATCTTAGCACCACTTTGGGTTTGCATAAAAGAAGGTATAGAAAAAACAAGCCCTATAAGAAAAACTGCAAAGAAAATAATACTTCTATAAGTAATTTTTCCACTACGCATCAATTTTCTTTGCTATAAAATCTCTAGAAATTTTTACAACTACATTTTCATCATTAAGCTTAACTTTGATAAAATCCTCTTCTGGTTTTACCACCTCGCAAATTATCCCACCATTTGTGATGATTTTATCTCCTTTTTCTAAAGATGAAACCATCAATTTATGGTCTTTTGCTTGTTTTTGTTGTGGTCTAATAACCAAAAAATAAAAAATCGCAAAAAGCACAATGAGAGGCAACAATGAAGTCCAAATATTTCCGTTTTCTGCCATTTCTTCCCCTTTTTTTTAAGTTCATAAATTCTAATTCTACCACTTTTAAAATAATAAAAGCCTTTTTTTCTGCACTTTTATTGTCAAATTTTATTTATTTTTCTTTTTTTGAAAATTTACTTTTCGAATTTATCTCACCATTTTTAAGCATATATGGTTTAATTTTATTACTAAGAAACAAAAGTAAAGCAGGATATTTTTACACCGGTTTTTTTATAGGAATTTTATGGTTTTGGTGGATAGGTTTATCATCAATTTATTTTAATTTAGCTTATTTAATTCCTTTAGAAATTATCTTAATTGGATTAATTTATGGATTTTTGTTTTTTATATGTTTTTTTCTTAAATATGATTTTTTAAGGCTTTGTGGAATTTTTTTACTTTGTTTTATTCATCCTTTTGGCTTTGATTGGCTAAATTGGGGTGTTTTAAGTGTATATGGAATCTTTGATGCAAGTTACCGAGGTATTATAACTATGTTTTTGACTGCTTATTTTTATTATGAAAAATATATTTCAAGATATTATAAAATAGCAATTATTCTAATCCTTATTCTAATCGGAGCTCAATATAATCAAAAACAATCACAAACACTAAATTTAGACTATAAATTAATCCAAACTAATATCTCTCAAGATCAAAAATTCATACAAGAAAATTTACAAACTCATTCTAAAGATATATTTTATCAAATCAACAAGGCCATAAAAGAAGGTAAAGAAGCAATTATTTTTCCTGAAACTGCTTTTGCTTTTGCATTAAATAAAACACCAAGTTATTTACAAGCCTTAAAAGATTTATCAAAACAAATCATCATCATCACAGGTGCTATAAGCACTACACCTAATCATCTATACAATAGTACTTATGTATTTGACAATGGTAACATACAAGTTTTTAACAAACATTATCTTGTACCTTTTGGAGAAGAAATTCCTACATTTAAAAACTTTTTTAAAAAACACCTTTTAAATATTGATGAATTTTCAAAAGGAAAAGAATTAAATCAATACACTCTAAATAATCAGCTCATCACTAATGCTATCTGCTTTGAAGCTACAAAAGAAAAACTTTACAAACACTCAAAAATCATCATCGCTATTTCAAACAATGCTTGGTTTAATTTTTCAAGTGAGTATAAATTACAAAATTTTCTAATGCGTTTTTATGCAAATAATTATAATGTAAGCATATATCATGCAGTTAATGGAAAAGAAAATGCAGTAATTAAGCCAAAAGAAGTATTGATTTTAAAGATAAAAGAAAAACTTTTAAAGCAAAATGAAGCTTAAAAGCTTCATTTTATAATGCCTTAAATTCATCAAGTGCGTCTAATTTTTCCCAAGGATAATCAGCTTGACCCACTTGACCACGAGCAGCTACATCAGCATACATGAAAGTATCTTTACTTGGTTTATCAAGATTGAATTTATTTTTAATCCAATTTGGAGTTAATGGGAAAGTTTTCATCACAAAATCACTTAAAATATCATCATTTAATCTTGTATTTGTTCCCATGCAATCCACACTTACAGAAGTTGGTTTAGCCACACCTATAGCATAAGAAAGTTGTACTATACATTTTTTAGCAAGCCCTGCTGCTACAATATTTTTAGCAAGCCATCTTGCAGCATAAAGTCCGCTTCTATCAACCTTAGTATAGTCTTTAGAAGATTGTGCACCACCTCCTATTGGAGCATAGCCACCAAAGCTATCTACTATAAGTTTTCTTCCTGTTAAACCACTATCATGCAATGAGCTGTGATTTACATATTTTCCCGTTGGGTTGATTAAAATTCTTGTTTTTTCTGGGCAAAAAAGCTCTTTTGGTAAATTTGAATCCAAAATCAAATCCATTACCAAAGCTCTTAAATCTTCTATTTTCATACTTTCAACACAAGGAGCTGAAACTACAATAGTATGGATACTTTGAGGTTTGCAATTTTCAAAATTTTCTTTATTTGCATAATCAATTGTAACTTGAGTTTTAATATCTACTCCAAGTTTATCAGGATTGTTTTTTGCAAACTCATATACTTTATCACAAAGCATTCTAGCATAAGAAATAGCTGCTGGCATATATTCTTTTGCTTCATTGCTTGCAAAACCAAACATTATACCTTGATCACCTGCTCCAATCTCTCCATCTTCTTGATCAACACCTTGATTAATATCAGGACTTTGCTCATTTAAAAATACCATTACATCTAAATCATCAGGGTGTAAACATTGTTTTTTGCTAAAATGCGGATTTCCATTGTAACCAATATCTGCTAGAGCTTTTTTTACAATATTTTCATAATCTTGTTTTTCTAGTTTATATTTTGATTTAATCTCACCACCAATTACTACTTTATTTCCTGCTACAAAAACCTCACTAGCAACCCTTGAGTCTTTATCATGAGTTAAAAAGGCATCAACTATAGAATCAGCTATAATATCAGCACATTTATCAGGATGTCCTGCACTAACAACTTCAGAAGTAAATAAATACATATTTTATATTCCTTATCATAAAAAATTCTAGATTTATTTTAACACAAGCTAACTTAAAAATCAAAAAGCTTATTTAAGCTTTACTTTGCTAGAATAAATTTAAATTTATCACTACAAAAAAGGTAAGAAATGAGTTTATTTTCTTATGCAATCAAACGCTATAAAGATGGAAATCTTATTTTACAAATTTGCATAGGTATTGTTTTAGGAATTTTAGTAGGTATTTTTTCTAAAGATTTAGCTATTTTTGCAAATATTTTTGGTGCTTTATTTACAGGAGCTTTAAAAGCTATAGCACCAATTTTAGTTTTTATTTTAATTTTAACAACCATTTGCACAAAAGAATTTAATCATGGAAGTGAGAAAATAAAACACATTATTTTCTTGTATATTTTTGGAACCTTTTTAGCTTCTTTAAGCGCAGTTAGTATAAGTTTTATCTTTCCTGTAGAATTAGTATTAACCGATGTTGAAAAAGCTTCCACTACAAGCCCTGTGCATATAGGCGAAGTATTTAAAACCTTACTATTTCAAGTAGTAGACAACCCGATCCATGCCTTATCTTCAGGAAATTATTTAAGCATATTAGCTTGGGCTATTGGTGGAGGTTTTGCTCTAAGACATTGCTCTAATGATGCAAAACAACTTTTTACTGATATAAACGAGGGTGTATTAAAAATCGTTAAATTTATAGTCAAGCTTGCTCCTTTTGGAATTTTTGGACTTGTGGCTAATTCAGTTGCTCAAACAGGAGCAGCAGGACTTTTTAGTTATATTAAATTATTAATAATTTTAGTTTTGACTATGTTTTTTGTAGCTTTTGTGATTAATGCTTTAATTGTCTTTGCTTATACAAAGAAAAATCCTTATCCTTTGATTTTTATTTGTTTAAAACATAGTGCTGTTTTTGCATTTTTTACAAGAAGTTCTGCAGCAAATATTCCTGTAAATATGGCACTTTGCTCCAAATTAAATATCAATAATAACCTATATAGCATTTCTATTCCACTAGGTGCTACGATTAATATGGCAGGGGCAGCTGTAACTATCGCCATATTAAGTCTTGCGGCAGCTCACACAGTAGGTATTGAAATAAATTTTTTACAAGCTATGCTTTTGAGTGTTTTAGCTGCATTTGCAGCTTGTGGAGCTAGCGGGGTTGCTGGAGGTTCGCTCTTACTTATACCACTTGCTTGCTCTTTGTTTAATATTGATTATGACATAGCTATGCAAGTAGTTGCGGTTGGTTTTATCATAGGGGTTATCCAAGATAGCGTTGAAACAGCTTTAAATAGTTCAACAGATGTTTTATTTAGTGCTATTTGTTCAGATAATGAGCTTAATTTAAAAATTTAAGGAGGACTTATGAGGCATTTAATTACTACAAAAGATTTTAACGATGATGAAATCTTGGCTTTATTTAAAGAAGCAAAAGAATTTTTGGATGAAAAACCGCGTACATTTTTAGAAGGAAAAAGTGTTACAACAATTTTCTTTGAAAATTCAACACGCACTCAATCAAGCTTTGAAACAGCCGCAAGAAGACTAGGTGCTAAAGTTTTAAAATTAGATGTTTCAAGAAGTAGTTCAAGCAAAGGCGAAACACTTTTTGATACTGCTGCAAATTTAGATGCAATGGCACCAAGTGCTATTGTAGTTAGACACAAAAACTCAGGTGTGCCTCATACTTTAGCAAATTATACTCATTGTCCTATAGTTAATGGAGGTGATGGTAAACACGCTCATCCTACCCAAGCTTTACTTGATCTTTTTACCATAATGGAGCATTTTGATTATAATGTCAAAGGTAAAAAAATAGCCATAGTAGGAGATATTAAAAACTCACGCGTTGCTGCTTCAAATTTAGAATTATTACCTCGTTTTGGTATAGACATTACCCTAGTAGCCCCACCTCATTTTATGCCAAATTATCCTATTAAAAAAACAAATAAACTAAAAGAAGTTATTGATGATGTAGATATTATCATGAGCCTTAGAACACAAACTGAAAGACACAATATTCCAACCTATGCATCGCTTAAAGATTATGCAAATGATTTTTGTATTAGCAAAGATTTAATAAAAGATAAAAATCTCATTATCTTACATCCTGGTCCTGTACATAGAAATATCGATATTAGCGATGAAGTAATGTCTGATAAAAGATGTAAGGTTTTAACTCAAGTTAAAAATGGTGTTGCCATTAGAATGGCTGTATTAAAAAAACTCATTTTAGAAAGCTAAAATCATGCAAAATTGGAACTTAAGTACATTATTTAAAGATGAGCAAGAATTAAATCTTTTTTTACAAAAAACCCAAGATGAAGCTTGTGAATTTAAAAAACAATATGAAAATAATCTTCATAGTTTAAGCAATGAACAATTTTTACAAGCTTTAAAAAACTATGAAGAATTAATCTTAAAACTTTCTCACATACTAACCTATGTGTATTTAAATTTTGCTCAAGATACTACCAAAGGTGCTTTTTATGCAAAATATGAAAATTTAAGTAAAAAAATAGAAGAAAATCTTTTATTTTTTGAACTTGAATTTTGTGAGTTAAAAGAAGAAAAAAGTAAAACTTTCATCACATTTTGCAAAGATTATGAGTTTTATTTAAATAATCTTATCAAAAACAAAAAACACAATCTTTCTAAAAAAGAAGAAAGAGTTATCCTAGCTCTATCAAGTACAGGTTCAAATGCATTTGCAAGATTATTTGATGAAACCTTTAGTGCTTTAAAATTTAATTTTGAAGGACAAAAATTAAGTGAGGAAGAAATTCTAAGCAAGCTTTATGATAAAGATAGAAGTATAAGAAAAAAAGCTTCAAAATGCTTTAGTAAAACCTTAAAAAAACAAAACAAGCTTTTAGTATATATTTTCAATATGATTAAAAGCGAACTTGCTAGTATTTGCGAGTTAAGAGCCTATGAAAGTCCTGAAACTCCAAGACATATAAGAAATCAAATTTCTAAAAAAAGTGTTGATGCGCTTATTAGTGCTGGCGAGAATAGCTTTGATATCGTTTCTAAATTTTACAATGCAAAGAAAAAAATTCTAGGGTATAAAAAGTTAAAAGATTATGATCGTTATGCGCCTATTGGAAAAGAAATGCAAGTTGATTTTGATCAAGGAAAGGATATCGTTTTAAAAGCCTTTGAAAAATTTTCTAAAGATTTTTATATGATAGCAAAAGAAGCTTTTGAGAATAATTGGATTGATATCTATCCTAAAGAATTTAAACAAAGTGGTGCTTTTTCTCACTCAAGCACGCCGCTAAGTCATCCTTTCATACTTTTAAACTATACCAACCAAAGACGCGATCTTTTCACCCTAGCACATGAGCTAGGCCACACTATACATCAAAAACTTTCTTATAAAGTAAGTTTTTTAAATCAAGATACACCTCTAACTACAGCAGAAACTGCTTCAGTGTTTGCGGAAATGTTGATTTTTGATTATATTAAAGAAATTTTAGACAAAGAAGAACTTTTATCTTTATATGCAGCAAAAATTGAAGATATTTTTGCTACTCTTTATAGACAAATTAATTTTACTACTTTTGAACGCAGATTTCATGCTAAAAAAGAAGAACTAAGTGCTCAAGAACTAAGTGAAATTTGGCTTGAAGAATCAAGAAAAATGTTTCAAGATAGCGTAGTTTTAACCAAAAACTATGCTCTTTGGTATTCTTATATACCACATTTTATACACTCTCCATTTTACTGCTATGCTTATGCTTATGCACAACTTTTAGTTTTAGCACTCTATGGTCTATATAAAAGTGGTAAATGCTCTAATTTTACTTCAATTTATATCAAATTTTTAAGTAGCGGGGGAAGTAAAAGCCCAAAAGAACTTGTAGCTATGTTTGGCTTTGATATAGAAAGTGATGAATTTTGGAATATAGGCTTAGAGCAAGTTAGGATACTAGTAGATGAATTTTTAAGGCTAAGTAATGATTGATAAAATTTTAAATAATAAAAATTTTATAACTTTAATGCAAAAAAGCATTTATGAATGTTTGCAAATTTTAATCCAAGAAGATATTGAGTTTAATATCATTGTAAATACTAAATTTGTTACACTCGAACCTCCTTTACCACCAGAATTAGATGTAGTGAGTAAAAATCCTTATTGTCTTTTTGCACTTGGTGGTTATACTTTTAAATCCATAGTTTTAACAAATGAGCATATAGAATTTCATGCAGGTTTTGGGCCTGATGATTTTGCAACCTTTGTGAAAGTGGATTTAGGGGCAATTACTCAAATTCAAGTTGAAGATAATATCATTTTTGTCAATTTTTCAAACTATTTTAAAAAGCAAAATGATCAAAAGTTAAAAGAAAAATCCATGAATGCTTTTTTAAACAATCCCAGCAATAAAGATTTATTTAAAAAATGAGTTTTTTTGAAGGTTTAAATGATAGCCAAAAAGAAGCTATCATGCATATTGATGGAGCTATGCTGATACTAGCAGGTGCAGGTAGTGGAAAGACTAAAACCATTACCACTAGACTTGCCTATTTAATCGATCATGTAGGTATTCCTGCGCAAAATACCCTCACGCTAACCTTTACAAATAAAGCTGCTAATGTAATGAAAACAAGAGCCTTAGCACTTTTACAAGATCAAAATTTACATAATCCCCTTTTATGTACTTTTCATAAATTTGGTTTGTTATTTTTAAGACTTTATAGCGAAAGAATTAATAGAGCAAATAATTTTGTCGTTATCGATACAGATGATAAAAAGAAAATACTAAAAGATTTAGCTAGCGAAAATTTACAAAGCTCTTTAGCAAGCATAGGTGCTTATATTTCAAATTTTAAAAATCAAAGCAAAAGCGCTCAAGAAATACGCAAAGAATTAGAATTTTTAAAAGATGAAAAAAACAAAAATTACGAAGAAATCATTCATTTATATGAGCAATATGAGCATTTTTTAACCCAAAATAATTTCATGGATTTTGATGATTTACTCATGCTAACTAATAAAATTTTAGAAGATGAACAATTTGCACAAGAGCAAAGTCAAAAATATACCTATATAACAGTAGATGAGTATCAAGATACCAATGCCTTGCAATATCAAATTCTAAAAAAACTTTGCGTGTCTCATGAAAATATTTGCGTGGTGGGTGATGATGATCAAAGTATTTATGGTTGGCGTGGAGCTAAAATAGAAAATATCTTAAATTTCAAAGAACAATTTAACAATGTAAAATTAGTAAAACTAGAGCAAAATTATCGCTCAACTAGCGCTATTTTACAAGCTGCAAATGAGCTTATAGAGCATAATAGAAAAAGACTAGGAAAAACTTTGATTTGTACCAAAGATGAGGGCGAAGAAATTACAATTTTACAAAATGATGATGAAAAAATTGAAAGTTTTAAGGTTGCAAGAGAAGTTTCAAAACTTTTAAACTCGGGGATTAATCCTAGTGAAATAGCCATACTTTATAGAGTAAATGCCCTATCTCGTGCTCTTGAAGAAGCTTTTAGCAAAGAAAAAATTCCTTTTAAATTGCTAAGTGGAATTCGTTTTTATGAAAGAGCTGAAATTAAAGATATTATTTCTTATTTAAGATTACTTTCAAATTTAAATGATGATTATTCTTTTAAACGCATTATCAACCGCCCTAAAAGAAACTTTGGTAATGCAAGTTTAGAAAAGCTAGAAAATTATGCCAAAGAAAATCATTTGTCTTTATTTGAAAGTCTATGTGCTTTGCAAGGAAGTGGTTTTTTTAGTAAAAAAACAGACAAAGAGTTAGAAAAATTCATACTAAGCATACACAAAATCAAAGAAAAAGATGATTTGCTTGCAATGATTTTAGCCTTAGAAGAAGAATTTAAAATCAAAGAATTTTACAAAGATAATCCAGAGGGTGAAGATAAACTTTTAAATATAGATGAACTTTATGCTAATTTAAAAGATAAAATTACTCATGGAAATTATAATGGCTTAGATGATATTTTAAATGAAATTTCTTTACTTAATGAGCAAGATGGACTTGATAAAGAAAGTATTTGTATTATGAGTATTCATGCAAGCAAAGGACTTGAGTTTGATTATGTTTTTATCATAGGTTTAGAAGAAGGATTTTTCCCACTCACTAGCGAATCAAGCAATATAGAAGAAGAAAGAAGACTTGCCTATGTAGCAATCACTAGAGCCAAGAAAAAACTTTATTTAAGTTATGCTAATTCTAGATTTTATAAAGGAAGTCGCACAAGATTAGAAAAAAGTAGATTCTTTGGCGAGAGTAATGTAATCAAAAAAGAATTAACACTAGATCATCAAAAAAATTGCTACAAAAAAGGCGATTTAATCAAACATAAAATTTTTGGCATAGGCAGAGTCACTGGGGTAAGTAAAATAGGTGCCGAAGAAAAACTCACGATTAATTTTGGAGGCATAGAAAGAATGATAATGTCAAGTTTTGTGGAAAAAGTAATATGAATAAACTTTTTGTAGCTTACAAACCAAGTGGTATGAGTTCTAATGCTTTTTTAGGCAAACTCAAGAAAAAATATAAAAATAAAAAAGCAGGTTTTTCAGGAACACTTGATCCTTTTGCAAAAGGTGTTTTACTCATAGCCTTTGATCAATACACAAAACTTTTTCGTTTTTTTGATAAAAATCCAAAAGTTTATAAAGCAACACTTTGGCTAGGCGCGCATTCACTAAGCCTTGATAATCAAAATATCAAAGAAATCAATCTTATAAATGCTTTTGAAGAGAAAGTTTTAGAACAAATCAAAAATGAACTTTTAGGTAAAATCACCTACACCCCACCCGCATTTTGTGCAAAAAAAATAGATGGGGTGCGCTCTTATGAGCTTGCAAAAAGAGGTTTTGAAGTCAATTTAAAGCCTTGTGTTATGGATATTTTTTATACTAAAATTTTACACTATAGCCACCCCTTTTTAACCATAGAAATAGCAGTTAGCGAGGGTTCTTATATACGCTCTTATTGTGAATTATTTGCTAGAAAACTTGGTATTAAAGCCACACTAAGCTCATTAGAGCGTTTAAGCGAGGGAAGGTTTTTTTATGAGAATGAAAAAGAGTTAAATCCTTTAGCTTATTTAAATCTTAGAAAAAATACGATAAAATATCCCCAAAAATTACACAATGGACAAAAAATATTTTTGGACGATTTGGAAATTCAAGAAGAAGGTAGCTATATTTTAGAAGAAAAAGATTTTTTTTCTATCATTTCTATCCAAGATAATCAAGTGCAATATTATTTAAATAAGGTATTAAAATGTTAATTTTATCAAGAAAAGAAAATGAAAGTATAAAAATCGGAGATGATATAGAAATCAAAGTAGTTCAAACAGGCAAAGGCTATGCTAAAATAGGCATCGAAGCTCCAAAGTCTTTAATGATACTACGCAAAGAGCTTATCGAGCAAGTAAAAAGTGAAAATTTACATGCAATTAGTGATGAAACGATAAAACTTGACGATCTGAGTAAAAAGCTTAAAAAATGAAAGCTTACGCAAAAGCTAATATTTTTTTAAAAATCATAGGAATTGACTCAAGATCTTATCATTTATTACAATCACGCTTTGTTTTATTAAAAGATATTTTTGATGAGTTAAGCTTTAGTGATGAAAAAACTAAAGAAGGATTTGAAATTATTGGAAATTTTACTCAAGATACCATCATACACAAAGCTTATAAAGAATTAGAAAATTTAGGTTTTTCTAATGAATTAAATGAATTTTTTAAAGACAAAAGTTTAAAGCTTATCAAAAACATTCCCATAGGTGGAGGCCTTGGTGGAAGCAGTACCGATGCGGTTGTATTTTTATTAATGATCAACGAAACTTTAAATTTAAAACTCAATCAACAACAACTTAAACAAATCTGCCAAAACCTTGGCTCTGATTTAATCTTTTTTTTAAGCGGATATGATAGTGCAAATGTTAGCGGGTGTGGCGAGATTGTAGAATATTTTGAAGATGATTTTGCCCAACTTGATTTTACTTTTCCAGCTATTGAATGCTCAAGTGCAAAAGTATATAAAGCATTTGATGAAAGTTCATATGATTTAACAGCGAATTTAAATTTAGCCAAAACACTTAAAACACTTAAAACAAGTGAAATTTTAGAGTATAAAAATACTGATTTAAACGACTTATTTGCTCCTTGTGTAAAAATTTATCCTAAAATGCAAACTTTTCTTAATGAGGCTTATTTTTTAAGTGGAAGTGGAAGTGGAGTTTTTAAGGCTAAATGATGAAAAAAACTATAGTAAAAAACAAAAAAGCTTTTTTTGATTATGAAATTTTGGAAAAATTTGAAGCAGGTATTGTTTTAAAAGGTTCTGAAGTAGTGGCATTAAGAGCTAGTAGAGCAAATTTGAAAGATTCTTTTGTGCGTATTATCAAAGGTGAAATTTTCTTACTTAATGCTCATATTTCTCATCTTAGCACTACACATTCTTTTTATAAGCATGATGAAAAAGGTGCACGAAAACTTTTAATGCATAAAAAGCAAATCGATAGGCTTTTTGGTAAAATTAGCACCCAAGGCTTTACTATAGTGCCATTAGAGCTTTATTTTAATGAAAAAAATAAAGCAAAAGTCTTAATAGCCTTAGCCAAAGGAAAAAACTTACACGATAAAAGAGAAAGCTTAAAGAAAAAACAAGCAGATCTTGAAGCAAGAGCTGCTATGAAAAATCATTATTAAAAAAGGATTTTGATGAAAAAATTTACTTATTTGTTTTTTACATTTGCTTTTGCATTTTTAATAAGTGCTTGCTCAAGTGAAGAAAAAATCGAAAATGAATTTGCATTTGCTGAGTATAAAATGGGTGATGAAATTCTTTTAAAAAGTGTCAATGGTGGCGAGAAAACCCTAGTAAGAACACAAAATGGTTTTGTAGTAAAAGGTGAAGAGGGTAAAATTTTAATGTTTGATTTTTTTGGAACCTTTTGCACACCTTGTCAAGAAGAAGCCACTCATCTAACAAGTTTGTGGCAAAAAAATGCTGACAATTTTATCATCATAGGACTAAGTCATTTTGAAAATGTTAGCGATCAAGCTGTAAAAGATTTTGCCATTAAATATGGGGCTTATTATTTCTTAAGCAATTCTAAAGAAAATGATAGAATTGTTGCACAAGCATTAAAAGATATCAACTATCAAAGCATGGAACAACTTCCTTTTAAAGTAGTTTTAAAAGATGGAAATTATCAAGATCTAACAGATTTTTGGAATAAAGACTCAAAAAGTTATGTGAAATATTATCTTGGAAAAGTTTCTACTGAGATTATGCAAGAAGATATTACTAGGATATTAAATGAGTCTAAAAAATGAAATTTTAGAACAACAAAAACTAGCAGAACCTAAAATGTTTAAGGTTTTGCTTTTAAATGATGATATTACCACCATGGATTTTGTAATTGAAATTTTAATGAATATTTTTCATCATGATTTTGAAAAAGCAAGCGCAATTATGCTTGAAATCCATCATCAAGGAAGCGGAGTTTGTGGCATATACACAGAAGAAATTGCACTTAGCAAAAAACAACAAGTTGATATGGCAGCAAAAAATAATGATTTTCCACTCCAAACAAGGATAGAAGAACAATGAAATATAAAGAATTGATTGACTCATTTATACCAAATGCAAAACATTTAAGCTTTATCAATCATCATGAATTTATCACTTGTGAGCATTTGCTTTTTGCTTTAGTTAAGCTTAGCAATGATTTTAAAAATCTACTTGAAGAAATCGGAGATGGTGATTTACAAGGCTTTGAAAATGAGCTAAAAAATTATCTGGCTAAAAATAATGAAATTTTAAAAAAAGAAATAGAACCTATTTTTTCTGTAATCTTGGAAAATATATTACACAAGCTAAATGCAAAAAATCAAACAAGTGTGATTGATTTTATCATCGCACTTTGCAAAGAAGAAAAAGCTTATTCTTATAATATCTTAAAAAAACACCTAATAGAAGAAGAAAAAATAAAAGAATTGTTACAAAATGCTGAATTTGAAAATTTAAAAACCCATACCATAGAGCTAGTTGAGCTTGCAAAAAAAGGCAAAATAGATCCTGTTATAGGTAGGAAATTTGAACTTGAAAGAATGATGCAAATTCTAAGCCGTCGCAAGAAAAATAATCCTATTTTAGTTGGTGAACCAGGTGTTGGTAAAAGTGCTATTATAGATGGGCTAGCACTAGCTATAGCTGAAGAAAAAGTGCCAAAACATTTAAAAAACTCAAAAATTTATAGCCTTGATATGACAAGCTTGCTTTCGGGGACAAAATATAGGGGTGATTTTGAAAAAAGGTTAAAAGATATCATTAAAGAATTAGAAAATATCCCTAATGCTATTTTATTTATAGATGAAATTCACACCATAGTAGGAACTGGCGCAAGTAATGAAAGTCATGCAGATATGTCAAATTTATTAAAACCTGCATTAAGTAATGGCAACATCAAATGCATAGGTGCAACTACTTTCATAGAATACAAAAATACCTTTGATAAAAACAAAGCTCTAAGTAGAAGATTTGCAAAAATTGATATAGATGAGCCAAGTGAAGAAGAGTGTTTTTTGATCTTGCAAGGCTTAAAAAGCAAATATGAAAATTTTCACAGAATCAAAATCAGTAATGAAATTTTACAAACAAGTATAAAACTAGCAAAACAATTTTTACATGATAAATTTTTACCCGATAGTGCAATTGATTTAATTGATGAACTTGGTGCAAGCTTTGCCTTAGAAGATAAAAAAAGTAAAAAAATAGTAAAAATAAAAGATTTAGAAAATACTTTAGCAAGAATGACACATTCTCATAAAATTTATGAAAGTGATCAAGGTAAAATCTTAAAAAATTTAGAGCAAAACTTAAAGCAAAATATTTTTGGACAAGATGAAGCCATTAAAGCTTTGTGTTCTATTTTAAAACAAAGCTATGCGGGGTTAAAAGGCAAAAATACCCCAAAAGGCGTGTTTTTATTTACCGGTTCAAGTGGAGTTGGTAAAACCGAACTTGCAAAAAATTTAGCACAAATTTTAAACCTTAATCTTGAAAGATTTGACATGAGTGAATACTCGCAAAAACATGATGTAAGCAAACTCATAGGAACTTCAGCAGGTTATGTGGGCTATGAAGATGGCGGCTTGCTTAGTAACAGCATTAGAAAAAATCCTTTTAGCGTAGTCTTATTTGATGAGATAGAAAAAGCTCATCCTGATTTAACTAATACCTTTTTACAAATTTTTGATAATGCAAGTTTAACAGATAATAGTGGGTTAAAAGCTGATTTTAAAAATACTATTATCATTATGACTTCAAATTTAGGTCTCAAAGAAAGTAATGAGCTTGGTTTTTTAAGCAGTAATAAAGAAAAAAGTAATAAAGCCATAAAAGATTTCTTCGCACCTGAATTTATCAACCGTATAGATAAAATCATTCATTTTAATGACTTAAGTCAAGAAATTTTAGAACAAATCGTTCAAAAAGAACTAGATTTAATGGCAAAAAATTTAAACAACATCACCATGGAAGCTGATAAAAAAGTAAAAGAATTTCTTGCTAAAAAAACTAATAATAAAGAATTTGGAGTAAGATTATTAAAACGCATTATTGCCGAAGAATTAGGCGAGAGATTAAGTGATGAAATTTTATTTGGAAAATTAAAAAATGGTGGTAAATTAAAACTCAAACTTTCCAAAAATGAAAAAATTGAATTTGTATTCTAAACTTTTAAAAAGCCCTGATGATGCGCCTGTTTTTATTAGTGAAAAACTAGAAGTAGATTTTATACCTCATGCTTATAGCTTAGGGCTTTTTCCATGGACTAGCAATCCTGTTACTTGGTGGTGTCCTTCTCCTAGAATGGTGCTTTTACCTGATGAAGTGCGCATACAAAAAAGCATAAAAAAATCTTTAAAAACTTATGAAATAAGACTTAATTTTGATTTTAACTCGCTTATAAGTCATTGCGCAAAAAGAAAAAAAACTTGGATAAGTCAAGAATTTATACAGGTTTATACAAAGCTTTTTGAGCAAAATTTAGCTCATAGTGTTGAAGTTTATGAAAATGATGTTTTAATCGGCGGTTTATACGGACTTATAATAGGTAAAATATTTTTTGGTGAAAGTATGATAAGTCTTAAAAAAGATGCCTCAAAAGTAGCCCTAATAAGACTTTGTGAGCTTTTAAAACCATATGATTTTTTAATAGATTGTCAAGTGCCTAATGAGCATTTAAAATTTATGGGTGCTAAAGAAATGACAAAAAAAGATTTTTTGAAAACACTAGAAAAAAAAGTTTCACTTGAAAGTGGCTTTAAAAATTTCAAAAATTTACTATAAAAAGATATACTTATACATAAATAAAATTGCATAAATATTTTGGAATGATTTTTGCTTTTAGTCTATAAAAGCTTTATTTTAAAGGAAAAATTATGATAAGCCCTTTTAAGTCAAAAGAACTTATTGTTAATGCTTTAGCAGGAAGAAATCTAAGAAGTCAAATGATTAATTCTAACCTTGCAAATGTTGATACTCCTTTTTATAAAGCAAGAGATATAGAATTTGAAACTGCTTTAGTTAATAGAGCAAATGAAATTTTCAAAAAAAAAGATACTAAAGAGCTTGAATTAGCAAGCACAAATACAAATCATCAAAAACCTTGGAAATTTCCAGATCCTAATAAATCAACTATTTATTTAAGAGATGGACATTTGGCAAGAAATGACGCAAATACAGTAGATCTTGATGTAGAAACTACTGAAATGAGCAAAAATACTATGATGATTTCTGCTTTAGATGGTGTTTTAAGAAGACAAAGTAATATTTTTTCAACCATCATAGAAACAAGCTCTAAATTAGGCTAGGAGAAAAATAATGGCTTATTTAAGTGATTTTGATATTAGTGGATATGGACTTAGTGCTCAACGCTTTAGAATGAATGTAATTAGCTCAAATATAGCTAATGCTAATACTACTAGAACAGCAGAAGGTGGTCCATATAGAAGAAGAGAAGTGATTTTCAAAGCAACTGATTTTAATGAATTGCTAAACAAGCAAATAGCTAAAGATAATAATTTTTTAGAATATGAAAATCCTTTAAACGATCCTGCTTCACAAAAAGATGCAAAACCTGCTATAATGAGCGTAGTAGTTGATAAAGTTGTAAGAGATGATAAAGATTTTCGTATGAAATTTGACCCATCTCATCCAGATGCGAATGAACAAGGTTATGTTGCTTATCCAAATATAAATCCTGTTATTGAAATGGCCGATTTAATAGAAGCAACAAGAGCTTATCAAGCTAATGTAAGTGCCTTTACTAGCACCAAAACTATAGCACAAAGTGCGATAGATTTACTAAGAGGTTAATAAATGAACACTATTAATGGTATAAATCAATTTAACAATGTTAATAACAAAAACAATAATAACAACACAAGCAACATAGGAGATGAGTTTTCGAGTTTATTAAAAAATTCCATCAACGATCTTAATAAAACTCAAGAAACCGCCGAAGCTGCTATGGTAGACATTGCAACAGGTGAAGTCAAAGACTTACATCAAGCTGCAATTGCGATTAGCAAAGCTGAATCAAGTATGAAATTTATGCTTGAAGTTAGAAATAAGGCTATAAACGCATATAAAGAAATTTCAAGAACTCAAATTTAATATATGCTTTCAAACACCATTAGAAATAGGGTTTCAAAAGTAGCTTTTGCTTTTTGTATGGCTCTGTTTTTTATGGCCTTATTTTTACTTTCTACTTTTTTTCTAACCTCAAAACGCCATATACCAAATACTCAAAAAGAACAATATTTTTCCGCTCTTAGAGGTAATATCATCACAAGCGATAATTTTACCGTAACTTCTAGTAGGCAAATTTATAGAGCTGAAATTGATCTAAGGAGCTTAAATCCCGATAAAAAGGATTTATTTTTAACTCTTTTTCAAATTTATAGTGGCGCAAGTGATGAACAAATGCAAGATATAAAAAAAAGAATGCTTGCAAAGAAAAAAAGAAGTTATAATTTTATTTTACTCCAAGATATTAACTCAAAAGACGCAAGTTATTTAAAAGAACTAGCTAAAAAACTTTATACTCAAGGTTTTTTTAAATCCTTCACAAATAATAATGGCAGAGTGGAGACAAGAGGGCTTGATATTATAGAACACAAAGAAGATCGTGTATATATGCCAAAAGATTCACTTACTCCAATCATAGGCTACACAAGAACCTATATGGATGAGCAAAGTGAAATTTTTAAAAATGTCGGCATAAAAGGTTTGGAAAAATACTATAATGAATGTTTAAATCCTTTGCAAAATGCTAAAATTCAAGGTTTAAGAGATATAGGTGGTAATATCATCTTGAATTTGCATTCTTATGAACAACGCAAAATAGATGGTTGTAATTTATACTTAAATATTTCCTTAAAACTTCAAAAAGGTTTAGAAAAAGCTATCGATAAAAGAAATGAAGATCTAAAAGCCAATGAAATTATAGTTGCCATCATGGAAAGTAAAAGCGGAAAAATTCTAGCACTTGCTAGCTCAAGAAGATATGATCCGCAAAATCGCGGAAAAGATCTATCTGTGCTCAATGCAAGTGCCATAGAATATGGCTATGAAGCAGGATCTGTTATAAAACCTTTTATATTTACCACTGCATTAATGCTTGATAAAATCAAAGTTGATGAAATCATTGATACTCAAGGTGGACAATACAAACTTGGTCGTTTTACCATACGCGATGATCACAAAAAAAATAAAATGAGCATGGAAGAAGTTATTACTTACTCTTCAAATGTCGGTATGATTAAAATTGCCCAAAGATTAAGTAATCTTGAAATCATCTCAGGCCTTAGAATTTTTCGTTTTGGAGAAAAAAGCGGTATTGATCTTCCTTATGAACAAAAAGGAGAAATACCAAATCCAAAAAGATTAAGAGAAGTAGAAAAATCTGTATTAAGTTATGGTTATGGCTTGAAAACAACTTTTATACAACTTTTAGCTGCTTATAATGTATTTAACAATGATGGAATTTACATCACTCCACAAATTGCAAATAAAATTTATCAAGATGGACGTTTAATAAAACTTGATGATGAAGTTAAAAAAGAAAAAATTCTTTCAAGCAAAGCTGCCAAAGAAATGCAGCAAATTTTAATTAATGTTATAGAAAAAGGAACCGGTAAAAAAGCACGAACTCAAGGTATCATTATAGGTGGAAAAACGGGTACAGCTAGGATTGCTGAAAGAAAAGGCTATACTTCAAATCGCTATAATGCCTCGTTTTTTGGCTTTGCAAATGATGAGAAAAATACCTATACCATTGGAGTTTTAGTAAGACATCCTACCAAAGCTTATAGTTATTATGCCGCACAAAGTGCTTTACCTATGTTTAAAGATACAGTAAATCTTTTGATTAAAGAAAGTTATTTAAAACCCATAGAAAGCAAAAACAATGACATTAAAAAATAAAATTACAATAATAATCTTTTTTATATTGATTTTTTTGTTTCGCTTATTTAAAGTATTGGGTTTTATTATTTATAACTTTACTTGTGTTTTTAGTTATATTGTATTTACTCAAACTGCAATCAAAAAAGATAATCCACAAACCAAAAACAAAAGAAACTCTTAAATATTTGATACTATCAGATATTCCGCTTAAAAATATAGATACAAGTTTAACTCAAGATATGAGCTATTTATTTAGTAGTATTAGTGAAGAAAAATTTATAGGTATAAAAACTTGAGATACAAACAATGTTGATAACATGGAAGGAGTGTTTTTAGGATGTAAAAATTTTAATTCCTATATCAACAACTGGGATGTAAGCAAAGTAAAAAACATGGCTAAAATGTTTCAAGGGTGTGAAAATTTTAATCAAGCTCTAGATAAATGGAATACATCTAATCTTGTTAATACACATAAAATGTTTCAAGGGTGTAAAAATTTAATCAAAATATTAATTCTTGGAATACATCTAATCTAAGAATAACTTCTAAAATGTTTTATAATTGCATAAGTTTTAATCAATCTCTAGATAAATGGAATATACTTAAAATTACAAATTCAAAATCTATGTTTGAAAATTGTAAAAATTTCATGCATTCACTTGATAATTGGGACATAAAAAATATAACTATCAAAGATAATATGTTTAGTGGCTGTTGCAAATCCATATTTTCTTTGGCAAATTTTAAACAATATGAGAAATTATTCAAAGACCACAAAAACAATACAACACAATCTTTTCTTTTTGGTAAAAAAGAATATGCTCATATGTATAATCCAAAAACCAAAAGCGAACTAAAAGCCTTAGTTAATGATTTAAACACAAGCCTTAAAGATATCAATGTAAGCAATATACAAGAAATGGATTGTTTATTTAAAAATAGCAAAAGAAAAGATTTTAGTGGTATAGAAGAATGGGATGTATCAAATGTAACAAGCATGAATGAAATGTTTTATGGATGTAAAAAATTCAATCAAAATCTAAATAATTGGGACACAAAAAGTTTAAAGTCCATTGCTGGGATGTTTTACAATTGCAAAACATTTAACCAGCCACTAGATAAATGGAATACTAGCAAAATCATTAGCATGCACGCGGCTTTTGCTGGTTGTGAAAATTTCAATCAAAATCTAAATAATTGGGACGTAACTAAAGTTATAAATATTAGTTATATGTTTTCAAATTGCTTTAGCTTTAATCAAGCTTTGGATAAATGGAATGTTTCAAATGTATTATGGATGGAATATGCATTTTTTTGTGAATCTATTTTCAAAATTCCTTTTTCAAAAACTCCAAAATTTAATCAAGATTTAAACAATTGGAATATTGATAGTGTTATAAACACACAAAGTATGTTTAGTGGATGTATAAATTTCAATCAAAAACTATCAAACTGGAATTTAGAAAATATCCCGAGAAAAAAATATATGTTTTTTAATACCGCTATAAAACATTAATATAAAAACTATATTTTTACTTGATTTAAAATAAACTCTATAAACTCATCACTATCATTAGGACATTTAATAAGCTCATAATCGCTTTTTGCTAAGTGCCTATATTCAACTCCAAGCTCAAAAATCGTTTCAGAGCAATCTATACAAAAAGATATAGGATAAATCAAAGCTTTTTGATCTAAACTTTCTAAAATATCACTTGTGTTAGGCTCAAGCCATTTAACTGGACCTAGTTTTGATTGATATGATAAAATGATTTGGTCAAATTTATTTTTAAGTTTTCCTTTTAAAATATCCACATGCTCTTGCACATGTTTTTCATACAAATCACCTTTTTTAATCACTGAAAGTGGTAAAGAATGCGCAGAAAAAATCAAAGTTTTATAATCGTATTCTCTTTTTTTTTCTAAAATATGCTTTATAATCATTTCATTATAAAGTTCATCTTTATAAAAAACATCAATGATTTTTACATTAGCTTGGTTTTGGATATTTCTTAGCTCATTTTCCACTACTTCTAAAGAACTAGTTACAGTGGTTTTAGAATGATGAGGATACAGAGGAAATAAAATAATTTCATCATTTTTTTGAAAATCATATTTTGAAAAAACCTCATTTGCAAAAGGTGGTACATAAAGACTAATAAAATCGAATTTATATTCTCTAGTTTTAGAATTTAATTTATCACATAAACTTTGTGTGATTTGAGTAAGTGGGGATTTCCCACCCATTTTTTCATAGTTTTGTTTCATAGCTTTTAATCTTGATTTTCTTATTATAAAGGCTACAAATTTTCTTAAAAAAACATTTTTTATCCCTAAAATATAAGGATCATTAAACATATTTTTTAAAAAAACTTCACATTCGTCAAGTTTATTCACTCCACCCATATTTAAAAAAAAGACATATTTCACTATCAAACACCTTCTAAAATTTCTTGTACTCTCAAAGCATCTTCAATGCTAGCCAAATTTTCACAAACCCCATTTTGTAAAAACTCGAAAAAAGCCTCATGCTCAGCATATAAAGGAGAATTTTTATATAAATTTGGAATTTTTTGCATATTAATAAAAAGTTCAAAATTTTTAAGATCAAGTTCATAAGTATGTTTTTTACCTAAAAGTGTGATCTTTCTTATAATGCATTGTCCATTCCAACTATCATGGATATTTGCTAAAATATTTTCCAATTTTAAACTTATCATTACCTCATCTTCAAATTTATCATGATGAAAGCTTTTATAAACATTTGCTTTTAAAATTTGTTCTTGACTTAAAAATCTAACTAAGTCAATATCATGCACACTAAGATCACTTAAAACACCCACATCATTTATTCTTTGTGGATAAGGAGAAATTCTTTGTATGTTAATACTTATAATCTCATCTTCTAAAAGTTTTTCTTTTAAAGTTAAAATAGCCGGATTAAATCTCTCACAAAAGCCCACCCCTACTCTGACTTTATTTTCTCTAGCTTTTTGCTCTAAAATTAAAATTTCATCTACATTTAATGCCAAAGGCTTTTCTATTAAAACATTTTTTATTTTAGGAAAAACCTTTAAAGCTATATCTAAATGCGTATGAGTAGGCGTGGCAATGATAACACCATTAAGATTTTGTGCTAAAAAATCATCAAAATTTTTATGAAAAAAGTGTTTAAATTTATCTTTACAAAAAGGATCATAAAGATGAATTTCTTTTACTTTTAAATTACGCTCGAGTTCTCTTAAATGGTTTTTACCCATTTTACCAAGGCCTATAAGCCCTATTTTCATTTAAAAGCCTCAATCACTCTAGCTTGGTGCTCTTCTTTTAAAAATGCACTCATAGGTAAGGATAAAATTTCATCACTTAATAGCTCCGTATTTGGCAAATCACCTTTTTTATGAGCAAGATAATCGAAAGCTTCTTGCAAATGAAGCCCCAAAGGATAATGCACCGCAGTAGGTATACCTTGCTCTTGTAATTTTTGCATGAATTTTTCTCTATTCTTTACACGCACGCTATATTGAGCCCAAGCACTCACAAAATCATCTTTTTTTGGCGGTAAAATACAATTTTTTAAATTTTCATCATAAACTTTTGCTATTACTTCTCTTTTTTTAATCTCTTCATCTAAGTATTTTAATTTCACATTTAAAACAGCCGCTTGGATGGTATCAAGCCTTCCATTAATACCGATGTATTTATGCTTATATCTTTGCACTTGTCCATGATTTAAATAAATTTTTATTTTTTGCGCTAATTCATCATCTTTGGTAAAAATCGCCCCGCCATCTCCATAAGCACCTAAAGGCTTAGACGGAAAAAAACTCGTGCAAGATATATCAGCTATAGCACATGATTTTATACCCTTTTGACTAGCTCCAAAACTTTGCGCACTATCTTCTATCAAAGCAATGTTTTGACTTTTACAAAGTTCTTTTAAAGCAAATATATCAGGCATAAGCCCAAAAATACTCACAGCAATTACAGCTTTAGTTTTAGGCGTGATAGCGCTTTGAACTTTTTCTAAGCTAAGATTATAATCTTTAAAATCAATATCTACAAAAACAGGCTTAGCACCGATTAGAGCAACCATTTCAGCCGTAGCTATAAAGGTAAAACTTGGCACTATTACCTCATCATCCCTACCCACACCCAAAGCCATCAAGGCTAAAAATAACGCGCTTGTACCACTTGAACAGCCTATTGCATGTTTAACACCTACATATTTAGCCAAATTGTTTTCAAATTCTTCTAATTTTGTACCACCTATAAAAGAGGTGCTTTGTAAAACTTCACCAATAGCCTCATCGATTTCATTTTTATAAGCATTATATTGAGCATTTAAGTCTATAAAAGGAATTTTCATTATATTAACCTTATAAATTTAAAATCATGATTATAAGATAGTTTTACTTAATTTAAAGTATTTTTGGTATTATTTTAAGCAAAAAACTAGCTAGGAAAATCTATGGATATAAGAAAAGAATATTTAGAATTTTTTAAATCAAAAGGACACGAAATCACTCCTTCAAGCCCTTTGGTGCCTGATGATGTGACTTTACTTTTTACTAATGCAGGTATGGTACCTTTTAAAAGCATATTTACCGGAGAAGTACCACGCCCTAATCCTCCGCGTAAAACAAGCTGTCAAACTTGTATAAGAGCCGGTGGAAAACATAATGACTTAGACAATGTAGGCTATACGGCAAGACATCATACTTTCTTTGAAATGCTTGGGAATTTTAGTTTTGGAGATTATTTTAAAGAACAAGCCATTGCTTATGCTTGGGAATTTGTAACTGAAGTTTTAAAATTACCTAAAGAAAAATTATATGTAACCGTTCATGAAAGTGATGATGAAGCATATGAGCTTTGGCAAAAACATATAGAAAAAGAAAGAATTTATAAATTTGGCGATAAAGATAATTTCTGGCAAATGGGCGATACTGGACCATGTGGGCCTTGTAGTGAAATTTTTTATGATCAAGGCGCTGAGCATTTTAATTCTAGTGAAGATTATA
The DNA here is from genome assembly GCF_025771865.1 of Campylobacter sp. IFREMER_LSEM_CL2090. Classification (NCBI taxonomy): domain Bacteria; kingdom Pseudomonadati; phylum Campylobacterota; class Epsilonproteobacteria; order Campylobacterales; family Campylobacteraceae; genus Campylobacter; species Campylobacter sp. IFREMER_LSEM_CL2090. The sequence continues at coordinate 16,129 of NZ_JAKMRA010000001.1, read as the reverse complement.
TGGGTGGAGATGGAGATAGGTTCTTAGAAATTTGGAACCTAGTTTTTATGCAGTATGAAAGAAGTGCAGATGGAACGCTTACTCCATTACCAAAACCAAGTATTGATACAGGCATGGGGCTTGAAAGAGTTAGTGCTATAAAAGAAGGAAAATTTAGTAATTTTGATAGTTCTTTGTTTATGCCTATTATTGAGAGTATTGCAAAACTTTGCGGTAAAACTTATACTTATGAAAGCGGAGCTAGTTATAGAGTAATTGCTGATCATATAAGATCAAGTGTATTTTTACTTGCTCAAGGAGTTGGGTTTGATAAAGAAGGCAGGGGCTATGTTTTAAGAAGAATTATGCGTCGTGCCTTAAGACATGGATATTTGTTAGGTCTTAAGAGAGCTTTTATGTATGAGCTTGTAGATGTAGTTTGTGAGTTAATGGGTGGGCATTATACTTACTTAAATGAAAAAAAAGAATTTATTAAAGAACAAATCAAACTAGAAGAAGAAAGATTTTTAAGCACTATTGAAAATGGTATAGAAATTTTTAACGAAGAACTTAAAAAAACTAAAGATATTTTTAGTGGTGAAGTAGCTTTTAAACTTTATGATACTTATGGTTTTCCGCTTGATTTAACCCAAGATATGCTAAGAGAAAAAAATCTTAGTATAGATGAGGCTAAATTTAATGAGCTTATGCAAGAACAAAAAGATAGAGCTAAGGCTTCTTGGAAAGGAAGTGGGGATAAAGCAGTTAGCGGGGACTTTAAAGTTTTATTAGAAAAATTTGGCAAAAATACTTTTAGTGGTTATGAAAATTATGAAGAAAAAACTAAAATCATGGCTATTTTGGATGAAAATTTTAAAATCATAACCGAAACTAAGGCAGGAGATATAGCGTGGTTAATGCTTGAAAAAACTCCATTTTACGCAACAAGTGGAGGGCAAAGTGCTGATATAGGTTTTATCAATGAAAATGAGGTTTTAGATACACAAAAATTCTTTGATATTAATCTTAGTCAAGTGAAATTAAAACAAGATCTTAAAACAAACGATGAAGTGTTAGCTTGCATAGATACTAAAAAAAGAGAACAAATCGCAAGACATCATAGTGCGACACATTTATTACACCATGCTTTAAGAGAAATTCTTGGCTCACACATTAGCCAAGCAGGCTCTTTAGTAGAACATAATAAATTAAGATTTGATTTTACTCATCCAAAAGCTCTAAATAAAGAAGAATTAAAGCAAATAGAAGCTTTAGTAAACACTTACATCATACAAGCAAATGAAGCTAAAATTGAAATTTTAGCTTTAGATGAAGCTAAAAAAAGCGGTGCAATAGCTTTATTTAGTGAAAAATATCAAGAAAAAGTAAGAGTTTTAACCCTAGGAGCTAGCAAAGAGCTTTGCGGTGGTACTCATGTGAAAAATAGCTCTGAAATAGGAAGTTTTTACATCATCAAAGAAAGTGGTGTTAGTGCTGGGGTTAGAAGGATAGAAGCGGTGGTAAGTAAAGCTGCACTTGATTATGTTAGTGAAAATTTAAAAGAGCTTAATCAAGCCAAAGAAGAATTAAAAACTCAAGATATTTTAGGCTATGTAGCAAAATTAAAAAATGAAATAGTCAGTTTAAAAAATGAATTAAAAAATTCAAACAAAACAGAATTAAACTCTAAAGAACTAAATGGCATTCAATATTGTGTACAAAAAATAGATAGTGGTGATATAAAAACTATGATAGATGAGTTTAAAAACAAATTTAACAAAGCTGTAATTTTACTTTTACAAGAAAAAGAAGGTAAGATTATCATAGCAGCAGGTGTTAAAGACACTTCGTTAAAAGCTGGTGTTTTGGTAAAAGAAATTGCACAAATGCTTGGTGGAAACGGTGGCGGTAGAGATGATTTTGCAACAGCTGGCGGTAAAGATACAAGTAAAATAGAACAAGCACTTGATCATGCTAAAAAAATCATAGAAGAAAGTCTTGCTTAATGCTTTATTTAGCTTCAAGTTCGCCCTCACGCGTTGCTTTGCTAAAAGAAGCAAATATCGCTTTTGAGCAAATTATTATCGATTATGATGAGAGTTTAATAAAAAAAGATAATCCAAGCTCTTATGTGCAAAAAATTGTTTTAGAAAAAGAAAGACAATTTTTTACAAAATATCCTGACTTAAAAAATGTTTTATTTGCTGATAGCATAGTTTGTGCTCAAAATATCATTCTTACTAAAGCTAAAAGCGACAATGAGGCTTTTAATATGCTCAATTTGCAAAGTGGCAAAAGCATTAGCGTTTTAAGCGCGATGATTTTAGTTTTAGAAGATAAAAAGATTTTTAATCTTAGCAAATGTGATTTGATCTTAGATAAATTTGATTTAAAAGATATACAAGAATACATTGATTCAAAACTTTATCAAGGTAAAGCCGGTGCTGTGATGTGTGAGGGATTTCATAAAAAATACATTAAAAAAATCATAGGCCATCAAAGTACAGCACTAGGGCTTAATATAGAACTTTTGAAAGCATTTTTATGATAAAAATTTTAAAAATATTTCTTTCTTTTTGTATAGTATGCATGGTTGGAGTTTTTATATTTATTGCATATTTGTTTTCTGATTCTGATTTAAATCAATATACCTTTAAAGATTACAAACCGCCTCTTACAACACAAATTTTTGATAAAAATGGAAAATTAGTTGCAAATGTTTTTGAGCAACACCGCTTTTATGCCCCTTATGAAGAACTTCCACCAAGACTTATAGAAGCTTTGGTAGCCATTGAAGATACTAGCTTTTTTGAACATGGCGGGGTTAATATAGATGCAATTTTTAGAGCAGCTATTAAAATCATAAGAAGCGGTGGAAAAACTATGGAAGGAGCTTCCACTCTTACTCAACAATTCATAAAAAATACAGAATTAACTCCTGAGCGTACTTTGAGCAGAAAGCTAAAAGAAGCTTTGCTTGCATATAAGATAGAAAACACTTTAACTAAAGAGCAAATTTTAGAAAGATATTTAAATTTCATCTTCTTTGGACATGGATATTATGGAGTAAAAACTGCTGCGCTTGGGTATTTTAGAAAAAATTTAGATGAGCTTAGCTTAAAAGAAATTGCCATTTTGGTAGGTATGCCAAAGGCTCCAAGTACTTATGATCCTACTAGACATTTAGATCTTTCTTTAGCTAGAGCAAATAGCGTAGTACAAAGAATGTATAATCTTGGTTGGATTTCTAAAGAAGAGTATGAAAACGCCTTAAAAGAAATTCCAAAAGTATATGATGATACTTTAACACAAAATGCAGCCCCTTATGTTACTCAAGAAGTTTTAAAACAACTAAGCGGGATTAAAGACTTAAAAAGTGGTGGCTATAAAATAGAACTTGCTATCGATCTTGATGTGCAAAATATTGCAAGAGAAGCCTTAAAATTTGGCTATGATGAAATAGTTAAAAGAGATAAAGATGCAAATTTAAGCACACTCAATGGAGCTATGATAGTAGCAAATCATCAAAATGGAGACATTTTAGCCTTAGTTGGCGGGGTAAATTACACAAAAAGTAATTTCAACCGCGCCACTCAAAGCTTAAGACAACCGGGGAGTTCTTTTAAGCCTTTCTTATATCAAATTGCCATTGACATGGGCTATTCTCCTATGAGTAAGGTTGCTGATATTTCAAGAATTTTTGAAAGTACTAAAAAAGATGAGAAAGATTGGAAACCTAAAAATTATGGTGGAAAATTTCTAGGACTCATAAGTTTAAAAGAAGCGCTAACTGGCTCAAGAAACCTAGCTACCATAAATTTAGCTCTTGCCCTAGGACTTGATGTAATCCACGATAAGCTTCAATTTATGGGCTTTGAAAACATACCGGTTGATTTATCTATAGTTTTGGGTAGCTTTGGAATTTCCATTTATGATTATGCTAAACTTTACACGGTATTTGGAAACTATGGTGTGCAAAAAGACTTATTACTCATTAAAAGAGTAATCGATAAAAATGGTAAAATAGTAGTAGAATTTAATTCCGGAGAAAGAAAAATCAGTGAACCTGAACAAGCTTTTTTAGTCAATGATATGATGCAAAATGTTGTAAAAAAAGGCACTGGGCGTAATGCTAGAGTAGAAGGGATTGAAATAGCTGGAAAAACAGGTACTTCAAATAAAAGTATAGATGCGTGGTTTTGTGGCTTAACTCCTGAAATAGAAGCTATCATTTGGTATGGAAATGATGATAATAAGCCTATGAAACAAATAGAAGGTGGTGCAAGAACTGCTGCGCCGGTTTTTAAAGAATTTTTAACAAAATACTTAGAACTTTATCCTGATAGCGCTAGAAAATTTATCATCCCAAAAGGGGTTTATCAAGGAATTTATGAAAAACAAAGAGAGTACTACACCAATACTTCTCCATTTCCAAAAAACAACCCTGCTCTATCTGAAAATAATGAGGTAATTTTTTAAAAATATTTTTTATAAAATAATAAAAATTATCCTTCTATTTTCCTTTATATGTTTTAATATCACAAAATATATAAAGGATGCTTCATGAATATCACAAACGAACAATTATATAACAAAAGACGCCATTTTTTAAAACTAGGTGCTGGAGCTTTAGTTAGTTCAGCTTTAGTTCAATCTGAATTAATGGCATTAAATTTCTTTCCTGATCCTAACAATGAAAAATTAAATTTAAGTGAAGAAAAAATTGCAACTAATTATGTTAATTTTTATGAATTTTCTACTGATAAAAAAAGAGCTGTTGAGCTTGCAAAAAATTTCAACACAAATGGTTGGAAAATAGAAGTTAGCGGGGAAGTTGAAGAACCTTTGACTTTAACTATGCAAGATTTATTGGCTTTTCCATTAGAAGAGAGAATTTATAGATTTCGCTGTGTTGAAACTTGGTCCATGGTGGTGCCTTGGGTTGGTTTTGAATTGCGTGCTTTAATAGAAAAATGTAAAGTTAAAAGTGAGGCTAAATTTATAAAATTTACCACTCTTTTTGATAAAAATCAATTTGCCGATCAAGCCTCATTTTTTCCAACTCTTGATTATCCTTATGTAGAAGGCTTAAGATTAGATGAGGCTATGCACCCACTAACACTTATGGCTGTGGGCATGTATAAAAAGCCTTTATTAGGACAAAATGGAGCACCGATTCGCCTTGTAGTTCCATGGAAGTATGGCTTTAAAAGTATAAAATCTATTGTAAAAATAGAATTTACCAAAGAACAACCTAAAAGCACATGGGAGTTAGCAAACCCTAGAGAATATGGATTTTATGCTAATGTTAATCCAAATGTCTCTCACCCAAGATGGTCTCAAGCAAACGAGCGTCCTTTGGGAGATTTTTTCACTAAGCCTACGCAAATGTTTAATGGCTATGAAAAAGAAGTAGCGCATTTGTATAAAGATATGGATTTAAAGGTTAATTTTTAATGAGCAAAAAAGTTTATAATATCAGTGGATTTTTAGCTTTTGTTTTAAGTATTGTTTTTAGTGTTTATCAAATCATGCAAGAATTTGATATTGTAAAATCTGTATATTTTTATAGTGGTGTATTTGGCTTAATCTTTTTTGGATTAAGCCTATTTTTTTCACTTTTAAAGTATAAACACACAAAAGATTACCCTAAATTTTTAGGTTTTTATGCATTTTTTTGGGTTTTGATTCACTTTTTTAATTACTTTGCTTTTAGTAAAAATTTAGATTTAATGCTTTTTTTCAAAGATACTTTTAGTAAAAATTTAGAATTTAGTGGTTTTATAAGCTTTTTCATACTCACACTTATGTTTATAAGCTCATTTAAGCTTTTTAAAAAATTAAGCAAGATAAGAAAATTTGGCTATTTTTGCTTTTTACTAGTATCTTGGCATTATTTTTTATCTGCAAAAATACCGCAAATTCCACATTTTTTAGCACTGAGTCTAGCTTTAATTTTTTTGTTTTTTAAATTATGGAATAATTACAAAAAAAGAAGAAATAAATATTTACAAGCTCAATCATTATAAAAACATTTTATATTTTTCACAAACCCTCAACAGAGAGTTTGTGATTTAATCATCGTTTTTAATACTAATATAAACTAATGCTAAAAGCATATAGGTTACTAATCTAGTAGCATCAGGCAAACCATTCCAAGTTTTACTCATCCACATGCCAAACCACTCTGCAGCCACCACTTGAAAACCAAAAAACCATAACAAACAACAACAAGTTAAAGCAATGATTCCAAATTTTTTAGCTTCATGGAAAGTTTTTGCATCTAAATTTCTTGCTTTAAACATATCTAAAGCACCTTTTAAAGCAGTCAGCATAATAAAAGCTTCAAAACAAATAATAAAGATATAAGCAATATGATGGATCGTAGAATTTGTAATAGCCCTATAAACAATAGCATTACCTAAATAATCAGGCTTAGTATCCATACTCATAACATGTTTTACAAACTGAAAATTTGAATTATAATCAGTTATATTACCAAAAACAACAATAGCAGCCAAAGAGGCAACGGTAAGCAAGATAATCATTTTAGAATATCTTATTACACTCATCATAGAAAAACTACAATTGCAATTCATTAAATACTCCTTTTTGTTAAAATTATATTAATATAATACAACAAATATTAAATAAAACTGAAATATCTAACGCAATCTTAAAGAATTGACTACAACCGTTACTGAACTAAAACACATTGCTAAAGCTGCCAAATGCGGACTAAGACTTATAAATGGCACAAGACCTGCCGCAATGGGAATACATAAAGCATTGTAAACAAAAGCCCAAAAAAGATTAAGTTTGATGATATTTTTAGTTCTTTGAGAAAGCTCAAAACAATAAGCTACTAAAGATAAATCATCTTTTATCAAAATCAAATCTCCGCTTTTTTTAGCAAGCTCACTTGCTTTAGAAAAACTTATGCTTGCGCTAGCTAAATTTAAAGCAGGAGCATCATTGATACCATCTCCTACAAAAAGAACTTTTTCTTTTTTGATTTTTTCTTTTATGAAATCAAGTTTTTGATCAGGTTTTAAATCAGAATAATATTCATCAACATTAAGCTCATTTGCTATTTTAGTAACACTTTTTTTATTATCACCACTTAAAATAATACTTTTTATACCTTTTTGTTTTAAATTTGCTATCAAATTTTTAGCTTCGTTTTTAAGTTCATTTTTTAAACAAACCCCGCCAAGACAAATATTATTTTTTGCAAAATACAAACATATAGGTGCTTGATCTTCAAATTCTTGCAAAAATTGCTTGCTTTTTTGTATATCAACACTATTTTCAAGCATTAATTTTTCATTGCCTATTAAATATTTATCATCATTTTCCTCATAAAGCAAACCACTACCCACTAAAACACTTAATTTTCCTTGTAAATTTAAATTTACATTCAATTTTTTAGTAAAAGCCTTTGCGATTGGATGTGAGCTTAAATTTTCAATTTGCGTGAGTTTTTGAAAATTTTCTTGAGTTAGATCATGCTTATAAACACTTAAATCATCTTGACTTAAAGTGCCTGTTTTATCAAAAATAGCAAGTTTTATACTAGCTAAATTCTCTAATACCGCTGGATTTTTTACTAAGATAAAATTTCTTGCACCATTTGCTAAAGCACTAACTATGGCTATAGGGGTTGCTAAGCCCAAAGCGCAAGGACAAGAGATTAAAAGAGTGGCACAAGCATGTAAAAATGCTGCGTTGACTCCTTCTTTAAAATACCAAAAAACAAACACAAAAAGCGATAAAACAATAATACAAGCTACAAAATAAGCTGAAATTTTATTAGCTAAATTTGCTAAAGGTGTTTTGATATTGCCTGCTTTAAAAACAAGATCTTTAATTTGTTCTAATGAGCTTTCAATCGCCTTTTTACTAGCTTTAATCTTTAAGCTTCCATTAATCAACACACTTCCTGCTAGAATTTCATCATTTTGCTTTTTCAAAAGTGGTAAAAATTCTCCTGTTAAAAAACTCACATCAACCTCAGCCTCGCCTGCTATAATCACCCCATCAACAACAACGCTTTCACCCTCTTTCACTAAAATCACATCATTTTCTTTTACAAAAGCACTAGGTATGCTTTTTATACTTGCATCTTCTAAGATTATATTAGCTTTTTTAATATCTATATTTTTTAGTTTGTTTTGATATTCTAAGGATTTAAATTTAGCCTTTTCTTCTAAGTATTTACCTAATAAAACAAAGCTTACAATCATCGCTCCGCCACTAAAATACAAATAACCATCTTTACTAAATACCTCAAAATACACAAAAAAAGAATATATAAAAGAAGTAAAAGCACCTAAGGATATCAAGGTATTCATATCTAAATTTTTATGCCTTAATCCTTTAAGAGCGTGGATAAAAAAACCTTTTCCACAATAAAAAATCGCTATCATAGATAAAAACATTTGAATTAAAGCAGAAACATTTCCTTGAACAAACATTTCAAAATACATCACAATAGAGCTTAAAATTATACTCACAATAAGCTTTGTTTTCATATTTTTAAGCTCTTTAAGTTTAAATTCGTATAAATTTTGCTCTTCTTGTAATATCTCAAAACCCAAAGCCTTAATTTTTTCTTTGATCTTTGCTTCTAAAGATAAATCTTTAAGCAAAAACACTCCACTAGAATTGACATAAGAAACACTTACATCTTCTACCCCATCAATTTTTGCACAAACTTTTTCTATAGCATTAGAGCAATTAACACAGGTCATATTGCCTATTTTTAACTTTAATTCATGCTTCATCTGTCTCAAAACCTAAATCTTGCAATTGTTTTTTAAACTCTTCAACTTGCTCTGCTTTTAAATCAATCTCTATGCTTTTATTTTCAACACTTATTTGCATAGCACCAAATTCATCTTCCAATGAAGCTTTGATTAAATTTACACAACTTTGACAATTAATATTTTTAGTTTTTATAATCATTTATTCTCCTTTTTCTCTGTATTCATATTTATAAGTGTGAAAAATTTTATTTTTTATAAATTTAAAACCCATTTTTTCATAAAGCATTTTTGCATTTATATTTTCATCTTCTACGATTAATGAAAGTTTTTTATCATTTTTCAAAGCTTCATCGAAGGCATATTCAATCAATTTCTTAGCAATGCCTTTCCCTCTTGCCTTTTCATCTACGCAAATACTATCTAAATAAAACTCATTATCGCATTCTTTTAAAACTTTTTCATTAATTCCTAAAAATTCTAAATGCTCATTTAAAGGCTTATCTAGCTCATCTGCCAAAGCCCCATCATAAAAACAAATCACACCTAAAATTTCATTATCTTCTTCATAAACATATATATTTTCATAGCTTAAACGATTATTTTCTTGAGTGAAGAAATTTTCTAAAACCTCTATGGCTTTTTGATGATCATTATAGCCACTAAGTTTATATATAAAATGATCCATTGCCAAAGCAAGCAATTGTATGCATTTTTTAACATCATCTTTCCTAGCTTTTCTGATCACTCTTTTGCTCCTTTAAAATCAAATTTAGACTTCTTAGTTTATACTTTTAACTTTAAAACAATATAAGAAAGAGAGAATTTATGGGAAGAGCGTTTGAATATCGCAGAGCCTCTAAAGAAGCAAGATGGGATAAAATGAGCAAACTTTTTCCAAAACTTGCAAAGGCTATACAAGTAGCAGCAAAAGAAGGCGGAGCTGATCCTGATATGAATCCAAAGCTTCGTAGTGCCATAGCTACTGCAAAAGCTAATAATATGCCAAAAGACAATATCGATGCAGCTATTAAAAGAGCAAGTGGAAAAGATAGTGCTGATATTAAAAATATCCACTATGAGGGAAAAGCAGCACATGGAGCTTTAATCATTGTTGAGTGTATGAGTGATAATCCTACACGCACAGTGGCTAATGTAAAAGCAATTTTTAGCAAAAATGGTGGAGAAATTTTACAAAATGGCTCTTTAACTTTTATGTTTTCACATAAAGCTGTTTTTCATCTTGAAAAATATGATGGAGATTTAGAAGAGCTTGAACTTGAACTCATTGATGCAGGACTTGAAGAACTTGAACAAAATGAAGAAGAATTACTGATTATAGGTGATTACACTGCTTTTGGTGAACTTAGTAACGCCATAGAAAAAAAAGACTTAGTGCTTAAAAAAGCAGGACTTGAATATCTTGCTAATAACCCCGTAAGCTTTAGCGAAGAGCAACTTCTTGATATTGAAAAATTGCTTGATAAATTAGAAGATGATGATGATGTACAAGCAGTTTATACCAACATAGAATAGGAGCAAAAAATGCTTAAAAAAATCGACATAAAAGATGCAAAAAAATACAATTTTGCTATCATTAGCACCGAAAAAGGTGATATGAAATTAGAATTATTTCCCGATGAAGCACCACAAACTGTGTGTAATTTTGCTAATTTAGCTAATGAAGGTTTTTATGATGAGCTTGTTTTTCACCGTGTGATTCCAAATTTTGTAATACAAGGTGGTTGTCCTTATGGTATAGGTTCAGGTGGTCCTGGTTATGAGATAGAATGTGAATGTGACGATCAAAAACACAAACATTTAAGAGGTAGTTTATCTATGGCTCATGCTGGTAGAGATACAGGTGGTTCACAATTTTTTATTTGTCACAGCCCACAACCTCATTTAGATGGAGTGCATACTATCTTTGGACAAATCAATCCTGAAGACAAAGAAAGTTTAGAAGTACTAGATAGCATTAGAGCAGGAGATAAAATCAAAACTATCCAAATTTTAGAAAAACTTTAATTTTACATCTCCTTAAAATTGTGCTATGATTTTTTAAGGAGATTTGTTATGCATTTTATTTTTATTTGTATTCATCTTATCTGCGCTATATTTTTTATAGCCTATGTATTTTTTGATGTTTGTGTTTATTGCTTTGCTTATAAACACGAAAGCAAAGAAGATTGCGATAAAATTAAAAAAGCCTATACCAAGTCAAGTATTTTTATTTTTGCTAGTATTTTTATCTTGCTTTTATTGAGTGGTTTTTATCTTTTAAATTTTTATGAATTTAATTCTTTTTGGGATTTTTTTGCAAGCAATTTTGGAGTATTTTTATTTATCAAGCTTTTGCTGCTAATAACAATGTTAGCTTTAACTTGTTATTCTTTGTTTTTTATAAAAATTTTAAAAAGAAAAGATCCTTTAAAATCTCACTTGATTGCATTGATTTTATGCATTTTAATAGTCATTTGTGCAAAAGCCATGCTATATTTTTAAAACATTAAAACTAAATTTATATCATTAGTTTAAAAAATTAAAGGGTGTTTATGCTTGGTGATATTATAGATTTTTTACTTACTCTTGCAAAAGATTGGGGTTATTGGGGGATTATCTTTCTTATGTTTATAGAAAGCTCCTTTTTTCCTTTTCCTAGTGAAGTAGTGATGATACCTGCTGGATATTTAGCTCATCAAAACGAACTTAACTTTTGGCTATGTCTACTTTGTGGGACTTTTGGAGCTCTTTTGGGTGCTTTATTAAATTATTACTTATGTTATTTTTTAGGGCGTAATGTTATTTTAAAAATATGTAAATATTTTGGAGTTAATGAAACAAAATTTGCTCAGTTTGAAGCCTTTTTCAATAAACATGGTGAAATATCAACATTTAGCGGTAGATTAATCCCTGGATTGCGTCAATACATTTCTTTACCTGCTGGACTTGCAAGAATGAATTTGAAAAAATTTATATTTTATACTAGTTTAGGAGCTGGAATTTGGTGTTTAATTTTACTTATATTAGGTTATATTTTAGGTAAAAATGAAGACTTACTTAAAGAATATCTACATTTTGTTATTATTGCTTGTATTATTTTTATAAGTATGCTTTTAACTATCTATATTTATATACAAAAAAAGAAAAATCACACTTAAATTTTATTAACTTCCTTAAATTACCTAGTGCATATGTTTTTAATATTTTTACAAAAATATTTTAAATTTATAAGATTTTATATTTTAATTTTGATAAAATCTTTAAAAACTATTTTAAAGAATATTTATGCAAAAACCATCAATTCAAAATTTAACTAATTTTTTAATCGAATATATTAGCGTTTTTCTAAGTGCAGGAACTTACACAGCAAGAGTAGCAAAATGCGTTGGAAGGATAGCTAATGCGTATGGTTATGAAATTAATATGAATTTTTTCTTTCATCATACTACGCTAAATATTTTTGATAAAGATGATAACTCTATACAAAGAACCTACATCATACCTAACAAACACAATCATATTAATTTTAAACTTATTTTAGAACTTAGTGCATTAAGTTGGCAAATTCATGATCATAAATACAACCTAGAAGAAGCTAAAATTTCTCTTTTAAAACTCAAACAAACCAAAAGAAATCCTTTTTTAGCTAATTTATTTTTAGTTTCAGCAGCAAATTCGGCCTTTTGTAAGCTATTTGGGGGAGATTTTTATGGATGTTTATTTGTATTTTTAGCTACTTTGGTTGGTTTTAGTTTGAGAGTTTTACTCACTAGAATAAAAATTGATTTAAGAATTCAATATATTTTTTGCTCTTTTTTATCTTCTTTTATTGTGTTTTTTGGAGTGGATTTAAAGCTTATACAAGAAGCAAATATTGCTTTGGGTTCTAGTATCTTGTATTTAATACCTGGAGTTTATTTTATAAACTCAATTATAGATATTTTAAAAGATCACATACTTATGGGTTTTAGTCGTATTATTAGTGTGGCGATATTGGTATGCTGTATTGCTATTGGAATTTATACCACTCTTAGCATTAGTGACTTTGGAATTTTAAGATGATTGATTATTCTTCTATATTTTGGGATATGTTTTTTGCAGCTTTAACAGGATTTGGTTTTGCTTATGTGTGCAATCCACCCTTTAAAACACTCATACTCTCAGCCATATTGGCCGCCATAGCACATGGTATGCGTTTTACTCTAATGGGGTATTTTGGCTTTCAAACCTTGGCTATTGCGACCTTTATAGCTTCTTTTAGCATAGGTTGTCTTGGTTTGTTTTTGGCTAAGATTTTTAAAACACCCGCTGAAATTATAGCTTTTCCTGCTCTTATCCCTATGATACCCGGAATTTACGCATACAAAGCTATATTGTATTTGATTTCTTTTATACGCTCAGAGGATATTGGCGAAAAAACTAATTTTTTGATTCATTTTTTTGATTATTTCTTTACAACACTTTCGGTAACATTAGCTCTAGCAGTAGGAGTAAGCATAACCTTGCTTTTATTTTTTGAACAAAGCTTTATGATGACAAGAAGTATTAAAAAAAGCAAAAATCACGATCAAAATTAATCGTGATTCATTTTATTCTTTGCCTCTATTCCCATGAGTGCAAAAGCTGTTTTAATACTCAAGGCACATATGGCAAAAAGTTTTAAAAGCTCATCTTCATTGCTTGAGCCAACAACTTTATTTTCATTATAAAATTTATGAAATAAAGAGGCTAAATTTTTTAAATAATCAGGAATTTTTTGCAAGGCTCTTGATTCGAATGCATCATTAAGTACTGCTTTTAAATTTAAGCTTTCAAACAAAAGATTCATACCATCTTCATTTAAACTCTCAAATTTAGCATATATAACATCATTTACACTCTTACCTGCTTTGGCAAATACTTGATGAATTCTCGCATGAGCATAATTAATATAATACACAGGATTAGAGCTATCTTCTTTTTTAAACTCATCTACATCAAATTCCAAATGCGTATCACATTTTTTGCTGATAAAAATATATCTTAGCACATCACTACCAAGTTCTTCTAAAACATCACCCATTAAAATGAAATTTCCTGCTCTTTTACTCATCTTATAAGGCTCGCCATTTTTTAAGAGTGAAACCATTTGTGCTAAGATAATTTCAAGATTTTGACTATCATGACCTAAAAATTCCATAGCAGCTTTCATTCTAGCTATATAGCCGTGATGATCAGCCCCCCATATATTGATACACTTATCATAACCACGACTCATTTTATCTTTATGATAAACTATATCAGCAGCTAAATAAGTTCCTTTTCCATCATCTTTAATAATCACACGATCTTTTTCATCACCTTTAGCACTTGATGCAAGCCATATTTTACCATCTTGCTGATAAGTACCACCATGCTCTTTTAAGGCTTTTAAAGTATTTTCTAATTCACTATAATAGCTTGTTTCACTCACATAAGTATCAATAAATATCTTAGCATCGGCTAAATTTTGCTTAATAATTTTTAGCATTTTATCCTTAGCCCAAAGCGCTAATTGTGGAATATTTCCTTCTATAAAAAAATCTTTTTCAAATTCAGCAAAAGCCTCTTTTGCCACATCTATGATATATTCACCTTTATAATACTCATCAGGATATCGAACTTGCTCTTTTAAACAATGCTCTTTTACTGCAAGCAATATAGAAAGACCTAAAAGATAAATTTGATTACCCGCATCATTAACATAATATTCTGTATCAAATTTATATCCTAAATGTCTAGCAACCCTAGTTAAAGTATCACCAAAAATAGCCCCTCTAGCATGCCCTATGTGTAAAGGTCCTGTTGGATTTGCACTAACATATTCAAGCAAAAAACTCTGCTCTTTTTTTTCATCTTTTGCAAAATTTTCACTATCACTCAAAGCTTGCGTAGCCAAAGAATTTAAAAAAGTCTTTGAAAGCTTAAAATTTACATAACCATTTAAAGCCTCTACACTTTCAAAACAATCACAATCTTTTAACTTAGCAACAATATCATTAGCAATTATTATAGGGTTTTGCTTTAATTCTTTAGCTAAAGAAAAAGCCAAAGGTGTAGCAAAATGGGCTAAATTTTTATTCTTAGGATTTTCTAAGATAAAATCTCTTCCTAGTTTCTCTTTAATTTCTTTATAAACTAAAGTTTTCAACATATCGCCTTAAGCTTTTTTTGTTTCTTCATTATTTTCTTTTACCAGCACATCTTTCTCGTTGATTTTTTCAATTTTTTGTGCATCTTCTTGAACGATTTTTTTATCATCATCAGTATTCATTTCATCTTTAAAAGTTTTAATACCTTTTCCTAAACCTTTAGCAAGCTCTGGAATTTTTTTAGCACCAAAAAGTAATACTACAATAAGTAATATGATTAACCATTGGGTTCCACTTGGCATATGCATTTTATTCTCCTTTATTCCATTGAATTTGAATTTGTTTTAAATCATGTTTTGTACTTTTTAATTTTGAAGCTTCAAAAACTGCTTCTAACTCCCTATAACTTTTTTCTAGATCATCATTTATGATTAAAAAATCATATCGATCCAAATAAGCCATTTCATCACTAGCATTTTCTAATCTTTTGCTAATATCTTCTATTTTATCAGTATTTCGCTTAAGCAATCTTTTTTCAAGTTCTTTTTTATCTTTAGTTGTGATAAATACAGAAGTAATATAATTAGGCATTTTTTCTTTAGCTATGCAAAAGCCTTGCACATCTATATCAAAAATGACACTTTTACCCTCTTGCAATGCTTTTTTTACAGGAATTAACGATGTACCATAGTAATTTTTATGCACTAAAGCCCATTCTAAAAAATCACCTTTTTCTATACCTTGTTTAAATTCTTCTTCACTGATAAAAAAATAATCTACTCCATTTTTTTCATTTTCCCTAGGAGCTCTTGTTGTGCTTGAAATAGAAAAATAAATATTATCTTTTTCTTTAAAAAGTTTTTGAAGCAAGGTACTCTTACCTGCTCCACTTGGCCCTGAAATAATTAAAATTTGACCGCTCAATGTTTATCCTCATCAAAGCTTATATTGATGTTTATATTCATCTTCATACCTTTCAAGGCTGCCTTTAAAGTATCATCAGTAATACTTGAAGTAATGGTTTGAGCTATACTCTTACTAAGCTCATTTACCATTTCATCTTCTTGTAAATTTTCTATTTTTTCTTGAGTGCTTAATCTATTTTCTTCTTTCTTTTCTACAATAGCTGGAGCAAGCTCTTCGCCTAAAGCCAACATAATATCATTTTCATTTAAATTTGCAAACTCATCTTGTGTATCGTCTAAAATTTCGCTCATATTTTCCTCTATATTTTCCTCTATATTTTCCTCTATATTTTCCTCTATATTTTCC